>VHCN01000033.1 GCA_016871675.1 Verrucomicrobiota bacterium | reverse complement strand
GACGCGCCGCGAGCGCGAGGATGAGTTCGCGGGTCTGCCTCTGCGAGTTCAGGACTTTCCCCCGGGCGCTGCTCGCGGACCTGCCGGACGGATCTAAAGACCGTGTCATGACCACGGCGCCAATGAACTCTGTGATCGTGGCAGTCCTCCGCACCCAATCACGCTCCATCTCCACCGTGGCTTCGAAGGGCTCGCGTTTGGAATCCACTGCGCGCAGCACCTCGATGCCATGTCGACAGTCGTTTGTTCCAAGCGCGCCCACCAGTCGCCGCGCTTCATCGAGGCCGACGTTTTCGCATGCGACACCAACCAGCCGGGCGATCAACAATCCGCCGCGCATCGAGTTTGCGCCCAACCGCACGGCGTCGAGCGAACTCCGCAGTGCCTCGGAAGGGCGGGCATCGAGGCCGGCGAGTCGGGCGTCGGCGGCGAAGGCAACCGCGAGCTGGCGCATCGCTGTAAGTTCATTAAGTCGCCGGTCCAGGTAGTCCGGCGTGAAATCATCCGGCACGCGACTCTCCAGCGCCAGAGCCAGCCGCGCCTTGGCAAGTGCGTTCGTATTTCGCTCCGCGATCCAACGGAGTTCGTCGAGAGTATTGGTCCGAAATCCCGGAGCTTCCGCGCCCAGCAGGGCCGCGGCTTTCACCAGTTCATCGTAACCGTTCGGGCTCGGCAGCGGTTTGCGCGGCGGCGGCGGGTCGGGCCAGAACATCATCACGCCCGCCAGCAGGAAGGCGAACACGATGAGTGTGACGATGAGCGCGCGTTTGCCCATGGATGGAGCCGGATGGTTTCACACCCGCGTGGTATCGCAACGCGAATCGCGACGAAGCACCGCACCAGTTGACGCGCCGCCGCTGCTCGGCGAAGATGCGTCCGTCAATCCATGAGCCACACACCTGGTTTCCACGGCCCGCCGTGCGGACGCGTTCCCCGGCGCGTGTTCCTGTCCGACCTCGGGATGGGTTTCACCGGGCTTGCGCTCGGCGCGATGCTCGCGCGCGATGGCCTTGCGGGGGCAGCGGCTCCATCCCCCGCCGCCGCGCCGCAGGGCCGGCCGCTCTTCGCGCCGAAGGCGAAGTCCGTGCTCTGGATTTTCCTCAGCGGCGGATACAGCCACGTGGAGACGTTCGACCCCAAGCCCGAGCTTACGAAACACGCGGGCAAGACGTTCGACAAGCTGCCCTTCGAGAATCCCATCAACTCGCCGAAGCATCACACGCGCTTCCGCTCCGTGCCCGCGCAGGAGGTCAACGTGCGCGACGTGTATCCGATCATCTACCCGATGCAGGTCGGCTTTGCGCAGCACGGCCAGTGCGGCGTGGCGATGACCGACTGGTGGCCGAACCTCTCGACGTGCGCGGACGACCTCTGCTTCGTGCGCAACATGTGGACGACGGACAACGATCACTTCGCCGAGAACCAGTTCCACACCGGCCGGCACCGGCTCGACGAACAACAGCCAAGCCTCGGCGCGTGGATTCACTACGGACTCGGCTCGATGAACGAAAACCTGCCGAAGTTCGTCGTGCTCGGCGGCCCGACCAATTCCACGACGCGCTGGAGCATCGATTCCCTGTATCTCGGCCCGCAGCACGCGGGCGTGCCGTTCGCGCTCGACCCGAAGAACCCGCTGCCCTTCGGCCAGCGCACAGCGGGGCAGACGGAGGCGCAGCAGCGCGACGAGTTCGAACTCATCGGCCGGCTCAACCGCCTTGCGGCCGTCGAGTATCCGGCCGACGACGCGTTGCGGGCACGCATCAAGGCCTACGAACTCGCGTTCCGCATGCAGGCGTCCGTGCCCGAGGCGCTCGACTTCAAGTCCGAGAGCGACGCGACCACGAAGCGCTACGGGCTCGACCACGACGCGACGAAGGCTTCGGGCCAGCGCCTGCTCACCGCGCGCCGGCTCATCGAGCGCGGCGTGCGCTTCGTGCAGGTGTATCCGAGCGCCTACGGCACGTGGGACTCGCACCAGAAGCTGAAGGAGAACCACGCCAAGATGTGCGCGAGCGTGGACAAACCCGTGGCCGGCCTGTTGAAGGACATGAAGGCGCGGGGCCTGCTCGACGAAACGCTCGTGGTCTTCTGCACCGAGTTCGGCCGAACGCCGGGGCTTGAGCAACGCGGCGGCGGCAAGGACGGCCGCGACCATCATCCGCACGGGTTCACGATCTGGTTCGCGGGCGCGGGAGTGAAACGCGGCATCACGCACGGCGAAACGGATGAACTCGGATACCACGCGCTCGGCGAAGGCCATTACGTCACCGACATTCACGCGACCGTATGCCACCTGCTCGGCCTGGACCTCCGCCGCCTTGAAGTGCCCGGCCGCAAGCGGCTCGAGATCGACCACGGCAGCGTCATCCGCGACATCCTCGCGTGACGGATTTCGGGCGCGCGGATTTCCGGGTCAGGGACGCTTCGCCCGCCGCAGGGACATTCCCGCAACCGCCAGCGTCAGCGCGACGCAGCTCCATCCCAGCCAGTCGCCGTGCCGGTTGTAGAAGGTTCGCGCGCGCGGTGCTCCCTCCGCGGGCAGCGGGACGGTCACTGTTTTGAACCCGCGTTGATACACGTCTTCCGAGCCCTCGAAGTAAACCGCGTGCATTCGTCCGCGCGCGTCCACCCAGCACGTGAGCCCGTTGTTCGTGCAGCGCACGAGCGGCACGCCGTTCTCGACCGCGCGGAACGATGCATTCGCGGCGTGCTGCCATTGCTCGGCGCTTTCGTTGAACCACCCGTCGTTTGTCAGGTTCACAAGGAAGTCCACCCCAGCCGACGCCGCCTCGCGCCCCGACGCCGCGAAGACATCCTCGAAGCAGATCAACACCGCCAGCCGCGCGCGGGGCCCGGTCATCTCCATGGGCGACGGCCCGCCGCCCGGCGTGAAGCCGCCCTCGATCGGCGTAACGTGGCGGAGGAACGGCAGCCACTTCACGAGCGGGACGTATTCGCCGAAGATGACCAGCCGCTGCTTGCGATAGCGGCCGGCGGGTTTGCCGTCGGGGTCGAGCAGGAAGGCGGAATTGAAGTAGCGCGTCTCGGCCGGGTTGTCGGAGCCGGGTCGGCTCTCAACGTCGTCCGCGCCGAGCAGGAGCCAGACGCGATGACGCCGCACGAGTTCGAGGATGCGGTCGTGCATTCCCGGCGCGAGCGCGGGCAGGGCGGCCTCGGGCCACACGAGCAGGTCGGGCTTTGTCGCAAGCGCGGCTTCGGAGAGTTCGATCAGCTTGTTGAAGCGGTTGGTCGTCTCGCGCGGGTCGAAGATCAGCGTCTGCGGGATGCTGGGCTGGACCAGCGCGAGCCGGATCGATCGGTCCGCGGGGACCGGTGCCGCAAGCCGGCTGAATCCGAACGCGCACACCGCCGCCGCCACGAGCGCGGGCGCGAGCAACTCGCGCACCCACAGCCACCGCGCCGCCGGCTGCCGCGCGAGCATGAGCAGCGTGAGCGACAGCGCCACCGCGAACCACACCAGCACGAACGACACGCCGTGCACGCCCGTGATCGAGGCAAGCTGCGCGACGGGCAGCATCCGGTGCTGCGTGACGCCCAGCGGCAGCCACGGGAACCCCGTAAGCAGGCGACCGAGGGTGAATTCCAATCCGACCCAAAGCACCGCGCACGCGAGCGCCCACCACGCGCGCTCAAGCCACGTCGCCGCGGCCACGTCGCCGAAACCGGGGAAAGCCGCGTCGCCTTCCGTGCCCGCGAGTCGCGTCGGGAACGCGCTCCAGCAGAGCCAGACCCAGACTGCGACGAACAGCGCGCACCACGCGCCGAGCGCGAGCCACGCGAAGATCGGTCCGATCGCAACGGGCATGTAGAGCAGCCAGTAAAGCGATGCGAGATGGAACGCGAGGCCGCCGGTGAAGCCAACGCGAAACGCCGCGCCGGGCGCGAGCCCCGATGCCGCGAAAAGCAGCAGCCCCGGCGCGGCCCATGCGAATCCCGCCGCATCCGCCTTGGGAAACGCCGCGCACAGCATGAGCCCGGCGACGAGCGCGAGGCCGTGACGCGGGCGGGTTTGGGCACTGGGCAGCGGGAAACGCACGGAGAGAGTTTTCAGTCTTCGGTCCTCGGTCGCCAGGGGCCGGGGCGCTGTTGAATGGTGATTGCGGATTCGACCCAGATTCTTGCCATTACGGTTTCAAGCCGGAGACTCTGGACCGGCGACGCGGTGAACATCCGGTGAATCGTCGCGGCGCTCAAGCCAAGACGGAGCGCCCGCTCCATTCTGGACACAGACCTCCGGACACTGAACACTTCCGCCACTTCATTCCAGTCACCGGCACGCCCGTCGCAATGAATCCTGCGCCCAAGGCAAGTCCCAGCCCGGCCCCACAGCCGCTTGTGCCGCCGTGGGTCGCGTGGACGCTGATCTTCGCGCTCGGCGCGTTCATCGCGTGGTGGCGGCCGGGTGTCGGCGAGAAGGGTGTGAACCCCGAGGGCTGGCGGTTGCTCGCGGTTTTCCTCCCGTGCATCCTCGCCTTGATGCTCCAGCCCGTCGCCGGGGGCGCGGCGGTCCTCATGGCGTTGCTCGGCAGCGTGCTCATCGGCGCGCTCAAGCTCGACACGGCGCTTGCGGGCTACATGGAACCGCAGGTGTGGCTGGTGCTCGCGGCGTATTTCCTCGCGCGCGCGTTCATCAACACCGGGCTCGCCCGGCGCATCGCCCTGCTGTTCATCCGCGCGCTCGGCCGCACGTCGCTCGGGCTTGGCTACGCGCTCGTGGCCTCGGACACCGTGCTTGCCGGGATGATCCCCTCGAACGCCGCGCGCATGGGCGGCGTGATGCTCCCGATCACGCGGAGCCTCGCGGAATTGTTCAAGTCGCATCCCGGCGCGAGCGCCGGCTTGCTCGGGCGCTTCCTCATTCTTGCGCTTTATCAGGCGGGGGTCGTGGCGAGCGCGCTTTATTTCACCGGGCAGTCCAGCAACCCGCTGGCCGCGAAGCAGGCCTACGAACTCACCAAGGATGCGCCCGGCGGACCGGTCGAACTCAGCTACGGCTTGTGGCTGCTCTACGCGTCCGTGCCCGCGATCCTCTCGCTGGCGCTTCTGCCGTGGCTCATCTTCAAGTGGGAGCGTCCCGCCGTGACGCATACGCCCGAGGCCGCCGAGTTCGCGCGCTCCGAACTGACGACGATGGGGCCGCTGACGCGCAGCGAGCGGGTGCTCACGGTCATCTTCGCCGTCACCGTGACGGCCTGGATTGTCGGCGGCACGGCCTACGTGACGCTTGCGGGGCTTTGCGCGGTGACCGCGCTGCTGCTCACGCGCGTGCTTTCGTGGGACGACCTGATGCGCGAGCACGCGGCGTGGGACGTGTTCATCTGGTATGGCGGGCTCGTGCAACTCGGCAAGCAACTCAAGGAAACGGGGCTGCTGGACTTGTTCGCCGCGAGTGTCGCGGGGCGGTTCGAAGGGCTGCCCTGGTTCGCGGTGTTTGTCGCGTCGCTCCTGGTTTACTTCTACGCGCACTACGCGTTCGCGAGCATCACGACGCACCTGATCTCGCTGTATCCGGCGTTCGTGGCGGTGCTCATAGTCTCGGGCGCCCCGCCCGCGCTGGTGGCGTGCAGCTTCGCCTTCTTTGCGAACTTCTCCGCCGGCCTCACGCACTACGGCACGACGCCCGCGCCGATCTTCCACAGTGTCGGTTACACCACGCTCGCGACGTGGTGGCGCATCGGCCTGCTGGCGTCCTTCGTGAACATCGCCGTGTGGCTCACCGCCGGGCTGGCGTGGTGGAAGGTGCTCGGGTTGTGGTGAACTCGAGCCGGGCGCCCGCTCACCGCAGCGATTCGAGGAACGCCAGCAAATCCGCCGCATCCTGCGGCGTGAGATTGGAAAGCAGCCCTTCAGGCATCAGGGACAGTTGAAGCGGGACGAGCTTCGCGAGGGTGGCGCCGGACAGACGCAGCGTTTCGCCGGTTGCGATCTTGAGCGCCACCTCCTTCTCCGAGCGCGAAACGATGAAACCTGTTTGCGACGTGCCGTCCTTCAACTCGGCAACGAATCCAGTGAACCTCGGATCGATTGCCTTGGAGGGCTCCAGCAGGCTTTCGAGCAGTTGCGCCCGCGACAACCGGGCGCCCACGTTCGACTGGTCCGGGCCGAAGTCGCGACCGACTCCCTTCACAAGGTGGCAGTTCGCGCACTGCGCCTTGCCGTCGGCCGAGAACAACGTCGCGCCGCGCGCGCGGTCGCCCTTCAGCGCGAGGATGCGTTCCGCAGACGGGCGCGCGCCGAGGATCTCGACCCGTTCGTCGTCGGGCAGGAAGCGGTCGAACAGTTCACGCACTTGCGGTTCCCTCGCGCCCAGCGCGCGCTCGATGGCGAGAAGTCGCATGCCCGGCGCGAGCGTCGCGTCATCCACCGCGCGCAACAGCCGCAACGCGCCTGAGATGCTGCCCGTGAGTGTTTCGAGCGCGGCATCGCGTTCCGTGACAGTCGGGGCGGGCGCACCACACAACCGGGCGAGTGCCGCGGCTTCGGTTTGCGAGGTCGGGGACCTGGTCGACGAAGGCATCGCCGCGATCCAGTCATGGAGAACTTTCAGCGCGGCGACGTCCGGTTGCGTGGACCCGAGCGCCGGCATGTGCCCGCCGCCCACCTTCGAGAGGCGGTGCAACAGCACGGATCGATACGGATCGCCGGGCGCGACGAGGCGGGCATCCGCGATGCCGAACGTGCCCTGCAACGGAGCGACATCCACGACCTTCGTCTGCGCGAGCGTGGCCTCGTGGTTGAGGAAGATGAGTGCGGTGCCGCCGCCGTGGATGCGATGGCAGGCGGAACAGTTCGCGTGCAGCCACGAGCGCGAGCGCGCCTCGGGCGAAGCCGAGGTGTCGCGCGGGTGCGCAAGGCGGGTCTTCGGCGCGGCGGCGGCGAAGGGTTTGTCAATGAGCGCGAGGTCGGTGAGGGTCGCGAGCCGGTCCACCGGCGCGCCGAGCGCCAACTGGCCCGGCTGGAATCCGAGCGTGAATCCATTCCACGAGTTGTGGCAGCGCAGGCACTCGGCGCGCGAGTGGAAGCGCCACGCGAGCCGTCGTTTGCCACCGGGCGCCCCGGAATCGCGCACGGTGAAGTTCTGTTCCGCGCCTGCCGCGTCCACAAGCGCGGCATCGGTTTGCGCGTCGTTCCAGCGATACGCGTAGGCGCGCCACTGCCGGCCGTCGAAGTGCAGCAGTTGGGTTTCGACCTTTCGGGCGGTGGCCGGTTGGCCGCGCTCGAGTTCGAGCGAGAGCGTGCGCGCGAACACGGTGTTCGTGGGAAACTTTGGCCGCGCATTCTCGCCGCGGCCCTCGTAGGAGGCGGTGTTCGTGCCCGGCAACGCCACAAATCGTTTCGCCGTCGCGCCGTCGTTCCACATCGGCGCCGCGACGTCGAAGGGATACACGCCGGGCGCCGGGGACTGCCTCGCCGTGTTCGCGAAGAGGCCGCTCTCGCTCAACTTGCGCGGGAACTTCGAGGGTTGGCCCGCGTCGGGGTTGGGAACGAGCCGGTGCAGCGTCGAGGGCGTGCCGTAGTGGATGTAAACCTGCTCGCCGTCCTGCCCCTCGCCGTAGGTGACGATGCGGTGCGGCGTGTCGGCGATGAGCGCGTGCGACGTGGTGTTCGTGCCGTCGTGGTGAAGCGCCCACGCCTTGCCGGTCTCGTAATCGCCGTAAAGAAGCGCGCCGCGCAGTTGAGGGAACTGCCTGCCGCGATAGACGTATCCCGTGCTGATGCTCGCGGCTTCGTGGTGCGGGTGCGCGTAGGTCGCCGGCAGGATGGGCGTCGGGCCGCGCCGCCCGGCGGGTTTCACCGGTTGCGGCCCCTCCATCGCGGACCAGCCGTAGTTGCCGCCGCGCTGCACGCGGAACACGAGTTCCCACAATTCCCACCCGACATCGCCGATCCACAGCGAGCCGTTCTGCGGGTCGAAGCACATCTTCCACGGGTTGCGAAATCCATACGCCCAGATCTCCGGTCGCGCGCCGGCGAGGTTCACGAACGGGTTGTCCGGCGGCACGCGATAGCCGCGCCCGGGTTCCGCTCCGTCCACGTCCACGCGCAGCACGCTGCTGAGCAGGTCGCTCACGTCCTGACCGGTGTCGAGTCCGTCGGGCGGATTCGGCCCCGTGCCGTCACCGGTCGTGATGTAGAGCATTCCATCGGGTCCGAACTTGAGGCAGCCGCCGTTGTGGCCGCCGCTCCAAAAGGTGAGGATGACTTTCTCGCTCTTCGGATCGGCACGCGGCGGTTCCCCCGGCGGCACAGTGAACCGCGACACGATGGAGCCGTTCGTGAGGCTGTCCTTGACCACGTAGCAGGCGAAAACCTGGCGGTTCTCGACGAAGCGCGGATGGAACACGAGCCCGTAGGCGATGCGCGTCTCGGGGTTGGCCTGCTTAAGGTCGAGAAAAAGGTCCGCCGACGCGACCGAGTCATCGGGCGGAAACGAGAAGACCTTGCCGTCCTGCTGCAGGACGAAGAGCCGTGGACTGCCCGGCGCGAGCGCCATCTCGAGCGCGTTGGTGAAGACGAGGTTTGGAAACGCCCGCGCGCTGATGAACGGCAGCGGTGGCTCGGGCGTGCCGAAAACGCGCGAACTGGTCCAGGGCTTCCGCGACAGCGGCGTTGCGGCGCCGTGGGCATCGACGCTGGCGCCAAGCAGCGCGGCTGCCGACACGGCGGCGAGCTTCCGCAACAAGACAGTGGCCGGTGGGATCACGACGAAAACCCTACGCCCGGAAACGTCGCGCCGACAACTCCGCAGTGGACTTCAAGCGAAGCCCCGGTCGCGCTTCAACGCGCCGTGGTTTGTTCCGCGCCGCGACGGACCTTCACAAGAATGGGCAGCGAGGTCTGCCTGCCCGCCTGGTTCTCGATGGCGTGCGCCAGCCGGTCTGTCTCGGGAACCCACCGCTCGGCATGGAAAAAAATCTGCCGTTCGTTCTCGCCCTTCGGAATCAGCACGCCGTTGAGCCCGATGTCATCCACGATGACGCCGTGCGGGAGGTTGTCCACCTGGAAGGTGACGAGGTCCTCGTGTCCGTTCCGCTCGATGCGCAGGCGCGCGGGCGTGCGCCGGCCGGCGGTGAGCGTGAACTCGAATGGCTTGCCGGGCACCGCGCGGCCCGCGCCCGCCGCGGGTTCGAGATGAACCGTGACCTTGGGTTTCTCCGCGAGGGTGGGCTTGCCGAAGTTGTTCACCTCGCGGGTCACGGTGCGGCCGTCAACGATCGCGGTCGCCGAGACTTTCACCGCGGCCCACACGGCGGGCGCGGGGGCGACGGCATCGGCCGCAGCGTTGAGCGTGCCCTTCGCGGCGGTGTGGCCCGCCTGGATGACCACCGGCGTGGACACCGTGAAGCCCGCCGGGACGCCCGTGATGTCGACGCGGATGTCGCCGTTGAAACCGTCCGCGCGGTCCGCGTTGAGCGTGAACTCCTTCCCGCTCGCGCGGTTGATCGCCTGGTCGGCGCCGGCGAGCGAGACCGTAAAGTCGGGCCTTGGCTCGCGCGCCACCAACCGGTAGGTGAAGCGGCTGCCGCCGAACCCCCGCGCGTCGGTCACCCGCACGAGATACGCGCCGTCCGCGGGCGCGGTGAAATGGAGCTTGGAATCGCTGCCGAGCTTGCGTTCGCCGTCGTCGTCGTTGACGTGGTTGACCAGAAAAATCGGGAGCCCGCTCTGCACGAGCTTCGCGCCGGGCGGATGCGGCTCCACGATGTAGCACGTCTCCTCGTTCGCGTGCGCGGTCGGGGTCGTGTCGAAGTAAGTGACGCGCTTGCCGCCGGCGCTGAACAAGATCGAGTCGGAGTCCGGCCCCTGCGGCGCGCGAAAGAGCCGGCCGACCTCGCCGTTGAACCAGACAAACTGCGTGAGCTCCATCTCCTCCCAATTCTTGAGGCGCACGCCCGTGCTGTTTGCGTCCATCGGGCGGAAGTTGATGTAACTGTCGCGCACGGCCTGCAATTGCACGCGCGGCACGGGTGAACCGTCGGCGTGCAGCACCTCGATCCGGGTGTCCACCGGAGAACCGAGGCGCTCGGCCATCGTCTCGAAAATCCAACGCTGGCCTTTCTTCGTCTCGAAGCGGAAGAGGTCGGCGTCCTGCGCCTCCGGCGCGCGCCGGGCTCCAGCCCGGACCGGCTCCTTTACGGCCGACATCGCGGGCCCGATGCGACCGTTCACGACGGCGGGCGCAGTGATGCGTGTCGCCGTTGCCGGAGAGTCGTTGGGCTCGATCTCGACAAGCTCGCGCCCGTCGCCGACGAGCACCTTGACTTCACGTCGCGCGCGAAACCTTGCCGGGTCAATGGGAATCGTGACTTCGCCACCCTGGCCAGACTTCACGGACACTCGCGAGCCAGGCGGGATGTTCTCGCCGACCAGCTCGACCGTGGTTTCCGAATCCGCCGGCACGCTCATTGGAAACACGCCGGTCACCACCGGAAACGAGCCCACCGAAAGCCGGTAGAAATGGTCCTTGGAAGCCGTGGCCAGCAAGTCCGCGACGCGCGCGGTGTAACGCGCGGTGGCGGGCGCGCGAAAGGTGATCATCGGCTCGGTGCCGGCGTCGAAGCCATTGTTGACCGCGAGCACCCGGCCGCGCGCGTCGAGCAGCGTGAGCACGCTGTTCTTCACCGCAGACCCGAGGCTCGATGTCGCAAGGTCGAGCACGACCGTCTGGCCCGCCGCCGCGAAAAAATCAAACTGGCCGGGCTTTCCCGGCACGTCGAGCGTTCCCCAAAAGCCCGCGGGAATCGCCGGAGCCGCGGCGCGGTTCGCCGCCTCGTCGAACTGCGGGATGTCATCCACGAACAACCTCACCCGGCTGCTCTCGCCGGCGGCGGACTTGACCGAAAACTCATAGGCGCCGCGCGCGAGCGAGCCGGACGATTTCACGAAGATGCTCGCCCCGGCCGGCTTCGCATCCGGCAGGACCGTCGCGGTGAGGTTTGTGTTTGAGAAGGTGACGTTGGTGATCGCCGCGAGGTTTGCGCCGGTCAGCATGACCTTCGCCTCGGTGCCGCGCTCGACACCGCGAGGTTCGATGCGCGAGATCGTCGGCACGGGCGGCGGAGCGGCTTTCTTTGCCGGCTCCGCGGCGTTCGCAGTCGCGGCGGCACACAGGACGAGAAGGGCGCGGGCGTGGTGCGAGACAGGCTTCATGGCTTGCGTGTGTTGATCACGGCCTTGCCGGTGGCGGCGTCGTAGAATTGCAGCGTTCCGTCGAGCCGGCCGAGGACGATGCTCCGGCCTCCGGCCGCGAACGTGACGCCGGGCGCGAGGTCGGGTTGTGGATCGAGCAGCACGCGCTCGGTGAGTTTGTCCGCGTTCCACACCTTCACGGTGCGATCCTCGGCGGACGAAAGCAGTGACGCGCCATCGGGCGACGCGATGAGCGCGAGGATCGGGCCTTCGTGGGCGAAACGCGATTCGAGCAACTCGTTCGTGCCGTCGAGCGCCGAGTCGCTGACCGCGTAAGCCCGGATGCGATTGTCCACGCCCGCGGTGAACACGCGCCGGCCGTCGGGCGAAAATGCGACGGCGTGCAAGTCCTTCAACGCCTCGGGGCGTGTGTCGAGCCGGCGGCCGGTGGCGACATCCCATAACTTCAGCGTGCGGTCGGCACTGACGCTCGCGAGCACTTGGTTGTCGGGCCGGAAGGCGAGTCCGAATATCGCGCCGCTGTGGCCGGACAGTGTTCGGAGTTCGGCGCCGCTGGCGACGCTCCACAACTTGATCCGCTGGTCGTAGCTCCCGGTCGCGAGCGTCCGGCCGTCGGGCGAAATCGCGATCGCGTAGAGCGCGTCCGTGTGTCCTTCAAGCGTGCGAATGCACTCACCCTTCGCGACATCCCATAACCTGGCCTCGCCGAAGAGCCCCGGCTCACCCGCGGCCGTCGCGAGCAGCTTGCCGTCGCGCGAGAAGGCCGCGCTGTTCACGTGGCCGCGATGGCCGGTGAGCGTCCGCACGGGGGCGCCGGTGGCTCCATGCACCAACTCGACCTCGCCGTAGCGCGCGACCGCCACAAGCCCCGGCTCCGCGGCGTGAGCCAGCGCGTGGATGGCCCGGCGCGGCTGCCCTTTGGGCGCAATCTTTGGGGTGTGCAGGTCGCGCGGCGAAACCGCCGCAGGCTGGCTCGGCGCGGACGCGCCGGCGTCGATCCAACCGCGCACGATGGAGATTTCCCGCGGCGTGAGTTTCGCGCGCTTGCCGGGCGGCATGAGTTTCTTCCCGTCGCGCCCCTCGATGGACTTGACGAGAAGGCTGTCGGACGCATGGCGCGCGATGACCGGCTTGCCGGAATCGCCGCCCCTCATGAGCGTGTCGAAGGTTTCGAGGACCAGGTTCTTCTCCGGGTCCTGCGCCGCGTGGCAGTCGAGACAGTGCTTCTTGAAAATCGCCGCGACCTCGGAGAAGTCGGGCAGGGTGGGCGGTGGCGCGGCAAGTCCAACGCCACCGGCGGTCATCGCGGCGAAGGCAACAATGAGGCTTGGAAGTCGCGGTATCAGGGGTCGAACTCTAGCCTTCACGTCCACGTCCGGGCAACAAGTCTGTTCACGCCGGCGGCCCTCATCACGCGCCCCGCGGTTTCCGCGCACGTGAAATCCACCCGCGCAATGCGGCGGTCACGCGCTCGACGGGCAGCCCGACCACGTTGCTGCGCGAGCCGGAGATGCGTTCCACAATCAGGTGTCCGTGTTCCTGGATTGCGTATGCGCCGGCCTTGTCAAGCGTGTGCACCAGGCTGAGGTAGCGGCGAATCGTCGCGTCGGAGAGGCGCTTGAAGGTCACCGCGGTTTGGTCCGCAAAGATCGAGCGGCGACCCGCGCTAAGGTTGAGCAGGCAGACGCCCGTGATCACCTGGTGGGTCTCTCCCGACAGCACGCGCAACATGCGGGATGCGTCCTGGATCGTGGCCGGCTTGCCAAACAACTCCGTGCCCAGGCAGACGAGCGTGTCCGCGCCCAGCACGAGGGCCGAGGGGTGCCGCCGGGCGACCGCGAGGGCTTTGCGCCACGCGTTGAACTGGCAAAGCTCGCGCGCGGTCAAGTGGCGGTGATGCGCCTCCTCGGCGCTCGACGGGATCACTTCGAACGCAAGCCCGAGGCCGCGAAGCAACTCCACGCGCCGCGGCGAGGCGGACGCGAGGACGAGCGGCGGGAGCCGCGATTGAAGTCCGGCGGCTTTCACGGGCCCACCTCGACGGCGGCGGAGGCAAGCGCGCTGCGAAGCGACGCGAGGCGACGGGAGAACTCCGCGTCCCCGAGCACCGGCCGCGCGCCTTCGGTCGCGACATCGGTGTCGAGCTCGACCCACGACTTGCAGCCCCCATAGCTGTCGCGCATCGGAAGCTCGACGCGCGAAGCGAGCCGGCTGACCCGCACCACGAGCGCGTGGATCGCCTGCTCGGCGCCCCACTTGAATCGCGTGGCGATCACGTCCTCGCGCCACACGTGCAACCCGCGGAGCGCGGATGCCTGCGCCGGGGATTCGAGCCGCCTCGCCTCGACAACCTCGGCGACAAGTTCGATGCGCACCACAAGTGGTTCAAGGCGGAAAGGGAACAGCGCGTGAGCCTGCCCGGCCGAGCCGTTTTCGCCGAGCGTGAAGTGCATGAGCCGCAGCCACGCGACGGTCATCGTCTCGTGATACCCCCGGTCGAGCGCGTCCGGCGTGCCATGAACTTCGTTGAGGGCCTTGATGCCCGAGCGCATCCGGGCGACCGCCGCTTCAAGCGGGAAACGCCGCAGGCAGAGCACCGCGGCCTTCAAATGCGTGCGGTGCTTCCATTCGCCAAACGGGATTTCTGCCGCCTCGAACGACTGGAGGAATCGCTCGTCCCGGGCAGTGAGAGTCGCGGCGGTTCTGGATTCCACTCGGTGGGTGAACAGGTCGCGGCGCTTCAGGCCTCGGCAGGCGCGGGAGCGGCGGCCGGTTCCTCATCGCCCCTGTCCTCGCTAATGACCGGGGCGATGGCCTGGAGTTTGTCGTTCGGGTCGAGGTTCACGAGTTTCACGCCCTGCGTGTTGCGGCCGCACTCGCGGATGTCCTTCACGAAGGTCCGCACCATCTGGCCGCCGGTGGTGATGAGCATGATTTCATCCGTGTCGCGGACGGCGAGCGCGCCAACCACGCCGCCGGTCTTGTCGGTGGTCTTCATGGTGATGATGCCCTTGCCGCCGCGGGATTGAAGCCGGTATTCGTCGAAGGGGGTGCGCTTGCCGACGCCGTTGTCGCCGGCAACGAGCAGCGTGGCGTCGGGCGCGACGAGCGCGAGCGCGACGACGCGGTCGGTGCGTTCGAGGTCGATGCCATAGACGCCCACGGCGGGGCGGCCCATCGGGCGCGCGTCCTCCTCGCTGAAGCGGATGCTCATGCCTTCCTTGGTGATGAGCACAATCTGGTCGCGACCGGTGGTGAGCATGGCGTTCATCAACGCGTCGCCGCTCTCGATGCCGATGGCGACGATGCCGCCCTTGCGGACGTTCGCGAAGTCCTCGAGCGGCGTCTTCTTGACGATGCCCTGTTGCGTGGCGAAGAAGACGAAGAAGGGCTGCTGCCACGTGAGGTCTTCCTTCTCGGGGCCGGTCTTGGAATGGACGCGGATGAGCGCGGCGATTTTTTCGTCGGGGCGCAGGTCGAGGAGGTTGGCGATGCTGCGGCCCTTGGAGGCGCGGCCCATGTCGGAGACTTCGTGCACGCGCTCGACATACACGCGGCCGGCGCTGGTGAAGAACATCAGGAAGTCGTGCGTGCTCGCGGTGAAGAGGTGCTCGATGAAGTCGGAGTCCTCGGGCTTCTCGGCCTCGCGCGTGGCCATGCCGATGACGCCCTTGCCGCCGCGGCGCTGGGCGCGGTAGCTGGAGATGTTGGTGCGCTTGATGAGGCCGTTGTGCGTGATGGTGATGATGACGGCTTCGTTGGCGATGAGATCCTCGATGGCCATCTCGCCCTCGTCGGGGACGATCTCAGTCTTGCGCGGCGTGGCGTGCTTCGCGCGGATTTCGTGGAGTTCCTTCTTGATGATGGTCATCACGCGCGATTCCTTCGCGAGGATGTCCAATAGGTCCTTGATGGTTGCCAGGAGGGACTTGTATTCGGCGTCCACCTTGTCGATCTCGAGGCCGGTGAGCTGGTAGAGGCGCAGGTCGAGGATGGCGTCCACCTGCCGCTCGCTGAGCGCGTAACGGCCGTCCGTGAGACGCGATTCGCTGCGGATGAGGATGCTCCAGCGCTCGACCTGCTGGCGGGTCCACTCGAAGGCGAGGAGCTTCACGCGGGCCTCGGCCTTGTCGGCACTGGACCGGATGATGTGGATGAACTCGTCGAGGTTCGCGAGCGCGATGAGATAGCCTTCGAGAAGTTCCGCGCGTTCCTCGGCCTTCTTGAGTTCAAAACGCGTGCGACGCAGCACGACGTCGCGCCGGTGCTCGATGTAGGCGGCGATGAGTGCCTTGAGGTTGAGTTCCTTGGGCTTGCCGTGGTCGATCGCGAGGTTGATGACGTTGAACGACACCTCCATCTGCGTGTGCTCGTAGAGGTTGTTGATGATGACTTTCGCGATGGCGTCGCGCTTGAGCTCGGCGATGAGGCGGCAATGCTCGTCGGACT
Organism: Verrucomicrobiota bacterium; assembly: GCA_016871675.1. Lineage (NCBI taxonomy): Bacteria > Pseudomonadati > Verrucomicrobiota > Verrucomicrobiota bacterium. Next base: position 19,052 of record VHCN01000033.1, on the reverse strand, counting down.
CGTTGCGGACGGCGGTGATGTCGGTGATGACCTTGTTGTTGACGAGGTCGGCAATCTGCTGCTCGACGTTTGTGCGGACGACGTTGTAGGGGATCTCGGTGATGACAATCTGCTCGCGCGCGCCCTTGAGTTCCTCGAGGCCGACGCGGCCGCGCAGCTTGATCGCGCCGCGGCCGGTCTCGAAGTAGCTCTTGATTCCCTCGATGCCGCATATGACTCCGCCGGTCGGGAAGTCGGGCCCCTTGATGTGCTTCATCAACCCGGCCGTGGTGATCTCCGGGTCGTCAATCTGCGCGCAGATGCCGTCGATGATCTCGCCGAGGTTGTGCGGCGGCATGTTCGTGGCCATGCCGACGGCGATGCCGGTGCCACCGTTGACCAGGAGGTTCGGGAACGCCGCGGGAAAGACCGTGGGCTCCGTGAGGCGCTCGTCGTAGTTCGGGACGAAGTCGACCGTCTCCTTGTCCATGTCGGACATGAGCAGAGCGCCAAGGTGCGTGAGGCGGGCCTCGGTGTAACGCATCGCCGCGGGCGGATCGTCCTCGACGGAGCCAAAGTTGCCCTTGCCGTCCACGAGCTTCTCGCGCATAGCCCACGGCTGCGCCATGTGGACGAGCGTGGGATAAATGACGGCCTCGCCGTGCGGGTGATAGTTTCCCGAGGTGTCGCCGCAAATCTTGGCGCATTTGATGTGCTTGCGGCCGGGGAAGAGCGAGAGGTTCTCCATCGCGTAGAGGATGCGGCGCTGCGAGGGCTTGAGGCCGTCGCGCACGTCGGGCAGTGCGCGGGAGATGATGACCGACATCGAGTAGTCGAGGAACGAGGCCTTGATCTCCTCGGCGACGTTGATCTTCGTGATCTTCTCGCCTCCAGTGTAGAGGGAGCCGCCGCTGGATTGCGGTGGCTGCGGTGGCTGCGGTGGGTCGGTTTCGTCGGGCATGATCGGGAAATTCTAATCGACAGGGGTTCCAGAGGGGGGCGGCCTCCGGCCACGGAGTTGGTTGCTTCGGCTGCGGGGTGTGTGATGTTCAATCTTGACGGTCAGGCTTGGTTTGACACCCGACAACGCGGGCAGGACATGGTCATGGACTTGTTCTGCCGTCGCGCGAAACTTTCGGCACCGCGCGCTCACTTTCAACCATCCCGCGGCAACCCGGTCAAAGTGCTCAGTCCACGTCTTGCCGCAGATCACATTGTCGTAGCAATCATTGGCAAGTTTCATGGAAGCAGCCTGCGAACACCTCTGGTTCATTCAGACGTCGAGATTCCGCACGTTTAGGGCGTTGTCCTCGATGAACTGGCGGCGCGGCTCGACGTCCTCGCCCATGAGCTTGGTGAACATTTCCTCGGCTTCGACAGCGTCGGTGAGGTCGATGCGCAGCAGTTTGCGTTTGGCCGGATTCATGGTGGTCTCGAAGAGTTCCTTGGCGTCCATTTCGCCGAGGCCTTTGAAGCGGTAGATCTGGATGCCTTTCTTGCCGACGGCTTTCACGGCGCTGAGGATTTCGGGAATCGAGAAGAGTGGCGCGCTGGTCGCGCGCTCGCCCTCGCCCTCGGTGAGTTTGAAGAGTGGCTGGTCCTGTGCAGCGTAATGCTCGGCCGCGAGTCCTTTGCGCGCGAGTTTGCCCAGGATTTCGGCGATGGCCTTGGTCTCGAGATGCAGGTCGAAGTGCGCGGCGCGGCGCGTGGGGCCGTCTTTGCGGCTGACCTCGGTGTCGGCGCCAAATAGGTCGGCGTTGCGCGACTTGAAGTCCTCGATCGAGCGGTTGGTGACAAAGTAGTGCACGGTCTCGTCGTTGCCGTCGCGAATCTTGATCATGTGCTGCGGCAGCGTGCCGTCCTTGGAGCGGTGCTCAACGTAAGTGGCGAAGTCGCCGCCAAGCCGGCGGATGTAGGTGGCGTGCTTGTCGAGCGATTCGAGCAGCGTGAGGATTTCCTCAAGCTGCTTCGGCGTGAACTCGCGGCCGTCGGCGAGGTTCTCGAGCTTCACATCTTCGGCCCCGTTTTGGAGGAGGATGCGGTTGAGCGACGCATCGTCATCCACGTAGTCTGTGCGCTTTTTTCGTGTGACCGAGTAAAGCGGCGGCTGGGCGATGTAAACGAAACCCTGCTTCACAAGCTGCGGCATCTGGCGGTAGAAGAACGTGAGCAGCAGCGTGCGGATGTGCGAGCCGTCCACGTCGGCGTCAGTCATGATGATGACCTTGTGGTAGCGGAGCTTTTCGAGATTGAACGCGCCCTCGCCCTCGCCGTCGCCGATGCCGGTGCCGATGGCGGTGATCATCGTCCGGATTTCGTTGTTCTGAAGCACCTTGTCGAGCCGTGCCTTCTCGACATTGATGAGCTTGCCGCGTATCGGGAGGATCGCTTGAAACTTGCGGTCGCGCCCCTGCTTCGCAGAGCCGCCGGCAGAGTCGCCTTCGACGATGTAAAGCTCGGTGTTCTCGGGGTCGCGGTCGGAGCAGTCGGCGAGTTTGCCGGGCAAACCGCCGCCCGTGAGTGCGGTCTTGCGGACGGCTTCGCGGGCTTTACGCGCAGCTTCGCGGGCGCGGGCAGCGTTGAGCGACTTGTCGACTATCCGTCTGGCCACGGGCGGATTCCCATCGAAGTAGCTCATCAAACCTTCGTATGCGGCAGAACCGACAATGCTCTCGACTTCGGGCGAGAGGAGTTTGACTTTGGTTTGTGACTCAAACTTGGGATCGCTGTGCTTCACCGAGATGACAGCCGTGAGCCCTTCGCGAACGTCGTCGCCGGTGATCTGCGGATCCTTGTCCTTGAGCAGTTCGTTGGACTTCGCGTATTGGTTGATTGCGCGTGTGAGGGCACTGCGGAAGCCGGACAAGTGCGCGCCGCCATCGGGGTTGTGGATGGTGTTGGTGTAGCAGAGCACCTGGTCGTTGTAGCTGTCGTTGTATTGCAGGACGACCTCGACGTGGACTTCGACGGTCTTCTCGTCGGACTTGACGCGTGATTCCTTCCTGAACGCGATGGGCTTGGGATGCAGCGGCGCCTTGCTCTTGTTGAGTTGCTTGACGAATTCTTCGATGCCGTCACGGTAGAAGTAACGCTCGGGCTTCGCCTCCGGCTGGCGTTCGTCGAGGAACAAGATCTCGAGGCCCGAGTTGAGGAATGCCAACTCGCGGAGTCGTTGTGAGATGCGGTCGGCCTTGAACTCCGTGGTTTCGCGAAAGATCTCCGGGTCGGGCTTAAATGTGATGAGCGTGCCGGTGCCGCGGGCCTTGCCCATGACTTCGAGTTGCTTGGTCGTCTTGCCCCGTTCGAACTCCATGTGATGGAGCTTGCCGTCGCGCGAGACCTCCACCTCGAACCATTCGCTGACTGCATTCACGCACTTGGCACCCACGCCGTGCGTGCCGCCTGAAAACTTGTAGCCGCCTTGTCCATACTTTCCCCCTGAATGCAGCGTGGTGAGCACGAGTTCGACACCGGGGATCTTGTATTGCGGATGGGGATCCACCGGGATGCCACGCCCCGAGTCTCGTATGGAAATCGAGCCGTCGACGTGCACCGCGACTTCAATCTTGTCGCAGTGCCCGGCAAGGTGTTCGTCGACCGAGTTGTCAAGAACCTCCGAGACGCAGTGGTGCAACGCCCGCTCGTCCGTGCCGCCGATATACATGCCGGGCTTCTTGCGGACGGCCTCCAAGCCCTCGAGTTTGCCTAGTTTGGAGGAGTCGTAAGTCTCGGAAGCGTCTTGCGCGGGGGACGGAATCTCGGGCTCAACCACGGCGGATTCTTTGGACATATCGGGTGCGGAACGGGGGCGCAATGGCCGCCCGATCGGAACACGAAAAGGTTAAGAAAAACAGGCTGAAAGCACAACGACAAACTGGCCCAAAACGATGCCTAAAACACCATTAGTTGTGGCGTTCGAGCGCCGCACCCGGAGGGATTGAGCAACGCCGCATCTGGCTTTGACTGGGATGACTCGCCCTCGGGATCAATCGGCAGGCGGGAGTGTTCGGCGAGGGTGGCGGACGGAGCGAACGGATGCGCTAGACCTTTTCGGTCTGTGTGAGGACGACGAACCATGCTGTGTTGTTCTTGTCATCGCCACCAATCACCAGCGGTGTGGCAGGTCGCAGTTCGAGGGTGCGGGTGATAATGGGGCGACCCTTGCCGATGAGTTTGACCTCGATGCGGTTGGCGGCGAGTTGCTTCACTTCGATCGCGCAGTCCTCGCTGAGTTTCACGCTCTGCGCTTTGGCGGACGCGACCGAGAACGGCTTGCGGGTGATCTCGTAGTAGGCTTGCCACTTAAAGACGTTTCGAAGCCGCGCTTGAAGCGACGCATCGACTTCCTTGTAGCCGGCCTCGGCCGAGATCTTGTCGTTGGTTCCCCAAACCAACTGCGCCTGAAGCTTGAGCTCCACGGGCGCAGAGGTGGCCGGGACTGTCAGAAGCCAGACGGCCGCGAAGGACAGCAGGGCGGGCTTGTAGAAGCGGGCCTTGTCAATTGTTGTCATTGCGGTCGGCCTTCGGAGCGAGGTCGGGGGATGTAACATCTGGCGTCCCGTCGACATCGCTGTGAATCCAGATCACGTCCATCTTCTCGGTTGTCGAGTGGAATTGAATGATCGTGGATTCTTGGACGGAATTTTCGGTTTCGTCCGCACTGGTGCCTGGGCGGTCGGGGAGCGCAATCAAGGCGACCATGACCGCGGCCGCGCCCGCAGGCACGAGAACCCGAACCCACCAAAGCGACCAAAACGAACGAGCCGCCGTTGCGGGCTGCCGGTCCAACCGCTCGATCTCGCGGGCAATCTTGCTGAAGTAGAACTCGCGCGAATCCGTGAGCGTGGCCACCTCGGGTTCGTTGCCGGCGAGGATGCCCTTCGCCATCCGCAGTTCACCCGCAATGGCGGACAAAGCCGCATCGTTTGCAATGAGCTGCTCGACTTCGCAAGCCTCGGTACCGGACAGTTCGCCGTCCAGCCAGGCCTGCACTTTCAGTTCATGTTCCCGTTTCATAAATCACCTGTTGTCGTCTCGTTTCAAACTTGCCAGCAATCCCGCCAACCTTCGTCTCGCGTAAAACAACCGCGACATGACCGTGCCGATGGAGCAGCCCATGACCTTGGCAATCTGCTTGTATTCCATCTCTTCGAACTGGTGAAGTATCAGCACGGTGCGGTGCTCATACGAGAGTTGCGTCATCGCCCGGTCAATTCGCTTCCGCAACTCGGTTCGCTCGAGCCCCTCGGAGGGGTTCAGGCTCACCACCGGCATCTGACGTTCGACTCCGCCGAGTTCTTCATCCAGTTGCTCAATGGACTCTGCGCGTTGTCGTTTGGCTTTTCGAAGGTGGTCGAGGCAGAGGTTGATGACGATGCGGGTCATCCAGGTGGCAAAGCTCGCCTCGCCTTGAAACTGCACCAATCGCTGCCACGCCTTGACCCATGCTTCCTGGGAAAGGTCGACCGCTGCGTCCTCGTTGCGCACCATGCTGAATGCGCGCGCGTAGACTTTGTCCCGGTGCCGCGCCACAAGCTCCTCGAACGCCAGCATATCGCCCGCCTGCGCTGCGGCCACAAGCGCCAAGTCCGGCGCCGCGGGGTAATCAAGTGGGGTGGGCATCGTTTACGCAATCTCCGCCGGCTCGTGCTAGGCGGCGATCACAACCGTCCCTTCGTGCTCGGCACCCGGCCCGCGATGCGCGGGTCGCGCTGGCACGCGAGGTCCACGGCCTTCGCGAATGCCTTGAACAACGCCTCGACGACGTGATGCGGTTCGTCGCCGTAGAGCAGTTCCAGATGCAGGTTGCATCTCGCCTCGTTCGCGAAGCCCTGGAAAAACTCCCGCGCGAGCCCGAACCGGAACGCGCTCGACATGTCCTGCCGTTTCTCGGCTGCGGAGAGCGTTTTGTAGGCGAGCGTGTCGAGCCCGCGCCACACAAGGAACGGCCGGCCGCTGAAGTCCACCACGCACCGTGCGAGCGTCTCGTCCATCGGCACGTGCGCCTCCGCGCAAAATGGGTTGCGCGGGTCGAAACCCGTGCCGTATCGGCGGAGTCCGCGCTTGTCGCCGAGCGCCTGCGCGAATGCCTGCCCGAGCGCGATGCCGCAATCTTCCACGGTGTGGTGCGCGTCCACCTCGAGGTCACCCTTGCAGCGGAGCTTGAGGTCCACGACCGCGTGCGTCGCGAAGAGCGTGAGCATGTGGTCCAGAAATGGAACACTCGTGTGGACGGTGGCTCTTCCCGTGCCATCCACGTTCAGGTCGAGACTGATTTGCGTCTCGCGGGTTGCGCGGCGAACCCGCGCCCGGCGTTTGTCCATGCGCCTTTTTTAAAGCAACGTCTTCCGAAAAGAAGCTGAAACTCTGTCCGGCCTTCAATTTGCTGAAGGCGGCGCGGGCTCAATACCATGGCGCACTCGCGCCCACCCCCACCGACCACCGGTCGATTCCACCGGCGAGATTGTGCAGCCTGGTGAAACCCAACGGGCGCAGCCAGCCGATCGCGTGAGCGCTGCGGATGCCGTGGTGGCAGCAAACGACTGATTCCGCGTGACGCCAATCCGCGAGTTCCTCCACGCGCGCGGGCAAATCCCGGAGCGGCACGAGCCTCGCGCCGGGCAGGGCGACGATGGCGAACTCCTCCGGTGCCGCACGTCGAGACGCCGAGGTGGTTCGGGCGATCGAAATCGCCCGGCCAGTTCGGTCGGAGTCATCTCAAGAGGCCAGCCAGGCGGCCATGGCCACAACCGCGGCAACGGCGGTCAGGACTGACACGCACCCCGACTGGGGCCGCATCGTGAATTTCTCGGGGCTCCTCGCGCGCAAGGCCGATTCCAGCCGATCGACTTGCTCCTTCGACTCTGCCAGCCCGGCGCCGATCTTCATTTTCTCGCGGTAGAATTTGATCGCATCGATTTTCCTGCCCGCGAACAGAAGGCGCGAGAGTTCCGCGAGCGCCGCTTCGTTTTCCGAGGCGACTTTCGTGGGGTCGGCTGGCGGCACCTGTGTCGCGCCTTCGAGTCTCTCCACAATCTCCTTCGCCTCCGCGAGTCCGCTCCCGGTCCCATCACGGCAAAGCTTGATCGCCTCGATCTTGTCTCCACGGCTCAGCGCAGCACGAATCGCAGCCTGTTCAGTTGGAGTCAGTTCGCGCACGGCGTCTCACTGGTTGAGGTTTGCCAGATGCCGCTCCGCGTCAATCGCCGCTGCGCAACCCATTCCCGCCGCCGTCACCGCCTGACGATAGACACGATCCGAACAATCGCCCGCGACGAACACGCCCGGCACATTGGTCTCAGAGCCGCGCGTCGGAATGATGTAGCCCGCGTCGTCCATCGTGATGATTCCCTTGAACAACTGCGTGTTGGGCACGTGCCCGATGGCGACGAAGACGCCGGCGCAATCGAGCAGCGACTCCGCGCCCGACTTCAAATTCTTCACCCGCACGCCAGTGACGGTGTCCTTCGACACATCAAGCACCTCGGTCACCACCGAGTCCCACACGGGCTTGATCTTCGGATTCGCGAGCGCGCGCTCGGCCATGACTTTCGACGCGCGCAACGTGTCGCGGCGGTGGATGAGATAAACCGTCGAGGCGAAGCGCGTCAGATACGTCGCCTCCTCGCACGCCGAGTCGCCGCCCCCGATGACGACCAGCGGCTTGTTGCGGAACATCGGCAGCGCTCCGTCGCACGTCGCGCAGTAAGTCACGCCCTTCTTCTCCAGCTCGTGCTCGCCGGGCGCGCCGAGATGCTTGTGCCCGGCGCCGCTGGCGATGATCAGTGTCTGCGCCTCGACCGGTTCGCCATCCACGACGAGTTTGAACGGCCGGCCCGACACGTCCACCGATTCCACCGTGGCGAACTTCACGCGCGCGCCGAAGCGCTCCGCCTGCTTCTGCATCCGCACCATCAACTCGTAACCGTCCACGCCCTCGGGGAAGCCGGGGAAATTCTCGACGATGCTCGTCGTGGTGAGCAACCCGCCGGGCATGATGCCCGTGAGCACGAGCGGGTTCAGGTTCGCTCGCGCCGTGTAAAGCGCGGCGGTGAGGCCCGCGCAACCCGATCCGATGATGACCACTTTCTCCATAGGGGCGGCCAAGCTAGAGACGGGCGCTGCACTTGGCAAGTGTGGCGTCGGAAGGTTGCTGCGTTGGGCCCGGTGATGTATCTCGCTGGCACTATGAACGCGCGCGCTGCAACTTCGACTGTGGCCGGGATTCCCCCCGTGGTCTAGAATCACCGAACGATGCCGCCGGATCACCTGAAGCCCCTTTCTGACTGCCGCCTCTACGCCTTTGTTGATACCGCCTACCTGCGCGGCCGGGATGCCGCGGAACTCGCGCGGCAGCTTTGTGACGGCGGCGCAGATCTCATTCAACTCCGCGCCAAGGGCGCGACACCTGATCAACTGCGCAAACTCGCCGACGCGTTGCTGCCCGTGACGCAGGCTGCGGGCGCCGGCCTCGTGATCAATGACCACCCGAAACTCGCGCTGCAAGTCGGCGCCCCGGTCTGTCACCTCGGGCAGGAGGACTTTTTCGACGCTGGTTACCGCACTGCCGCGCAAGTGACCGGCTGTCCGAAACAAGTGCTTCTTGGCTTGAGCACGCACACACCGGAGCAGGCGCAGCGTGCGTTGAAGGCGGGACCGGACTACATCGCCATCGGGCCGGTCTTCGCCACACCGACCAAGCCGGGTCGCGCGCCGGTCACGCTGGACTTGGTGCGATGGGCGGCGGCACCGAAGAACGGCGTGGCCGTTCCTTGGTTCGCCATTGGCGGGATAAACCTGCGGAATCTTGATGAAATCTTCGCTGCCGGCGCGAGGCGCATCGCCGTCGTGTCGGCGATCCTCGACGCGCCGGACGTCGCGGCGGCATGCCGGGAATTCAAGTCGCGTCTCGACGCGGCGGGGAGTTGAGCCCGAGCTGGCGGCGGGGAAACCACGCCGCTTTCAAATTGCCTTCCCGCTTGCCGCCGCCATACTCCCCCGCACATGAAGCTGGCCGCCGCGCTTGTCGGGACCGTCATGGCGCTTGGCGCCGTGGCGGCGGCGGTTTCGTTGCAGGACATTCCGCTCAAGGACATCGACGGCAAGGCGACCTCGCTCAAGGCTTACCACGGCAAGGTGTTGCTCGTGGTGAACGTCGCCTCCAAGTGCGGCCAGACGCCGCAATACGCGGGGCTGCAGGCCCTTCACAAGAAACTCGGCCCGCGCGGCTTCAGCGTGCTTGCGTTTCCCTGCAACGACTTCGGCGAGCAGGAACCCGGCGCGCCCCCCGAGATCAAGCAGTTCTGCGCCACCGAGTATCAGGTCACCTTTCCGATTTTCGAGAAGGTCCGCATCCGCGGCGACGCCGCGCATCCGCTCTTCGCGGCGCTCACGGGCAAGGACTCGCCGGTGCCGGGCGCCGTGGGCTGGAACTTCTGCAAGTTCGTCATCAGCCGCGACGGGCGGCTCGTGAACCGATTCGACTCGAACACCGAGCCGGACGACCCCGCGTTGCTCAAAGCCCTCGAAGCCGCGCTCACCGCAAAGTGACCGCCCGAATCCCCTCCACCCACCGAACCACGACCCAACAACCCCATGGCCCGAACCAAACACATCGTCCTCCTCAAGTTCAAAGACGGCACCGCACCCGAGCAGATCGAGCAGTGCTTCAACGAAATCCTCGAACTCTCCGAGGCCGTGCCGGGCATCGATGACTACGTGGCCGGGCCGAACACCAACCCCGAGTCGATGAACCACGGCTTCACCCACGCGTTCATCATGACGTTTGCGGACGGCGCCGCGCGTGATGCCTACCTCGCGCACGACGAGCGCGCCCGCGTGCGGGCGATCGTGGATGCCCACGTGGACAAGGCGCTCTCCTTCGATTTCGAAGTTTAGCCGCAGGCATCAGCGCCGTGCCCGGGCGGGATGCGGTTTCGCCGCGATCCCCCATCCACTTCATCCGGTTCACTCGCCGTCCCCGCCCTGCCCGGGGCGGTCCACGGCGAGACCCATCGCGCGCATGCGCTGCAATTTGTAGGTCAGCGCGCGCCGGCTGATGGCCAGCGCCTTTGCCGTTTCGGTGCGGTTGAAATCGTGTCGACGCAGCGCCGCGAGGATCGCGTCGCGCTCGACTTCATCGAGTCGCTGCGAATCCGCCGCCGGCGCCGCCGCCGGCGCGGTAGCGGATCCCCGAACCCGCGCGGGCAGATGCTCGGGCAGCACGATGTTCCCGTGCGAGAGCAGTGCGGCGCGTTCCATCGCGTTGCGCAACTCCCGCACGTTGCCCGGCCACAAATACCGTTCCAGCACCTCGACGAACCCCGCCGCGATGCGCGCCTTGTCCGCGCCGAATCCGGCCAGGAAATGCGCCGCCAGCGGCAGGATGTCATCACGTCGCTCGCGCAAAGGCGGGACGTTGATCTCGACGACATTGAGCCGGTAAAAAAGGTCTTCGCGGAAACGGCCTTCCTGGATCAGCGTGTCGAGGTTTTTGTTCGTCGCGGCGAGGATGCGTGCGTCGGTGCGCAGCTCCCTGCCGGAGCCCACGCGGCGGAAGCAACCGTCCTGCGTGACGCGCAGCAGCTTGGCCTGCAACTGCGGCGACATCTCGCTCACCTCATCGAGGAAGATCGAGCCGCCGCCCGCCTCCTCGAAGCGCCCCGTCCGCAGCGCGACCGCGCCCGTGAACGCCCCCTTCTCGTGGCCGAAGAGTTCGCTCTCCAGCAACGTCTCCGGAATCGCCGCGCAATTCACCTTCACGAGCGGGCCCTTCGCGCGCGGGCTCCAGAGGTGGATCACGTCCGCCAGCACTTCCTTGCCCACGCCGCTTTCGCCCGTGATGAGCACGCGGCTCACGGACGGTGCGACGAGCGCGGCGTCGTGAAACACCGCGAGCATCAGCGGGCTCCGGGCGATGATGTCCTTCGGAAGCGAAACCTCACCCGTGCCTGCGACCGGCGCGGCGGGCCGGACGCCGGTGACTCGCTGCACCGAAGCGAGCAACTCATCCAAGTCGATGGGCTTGGCGAGGTAGTTGAGCGCGCCGTCACGCATCGCGCCCACGGCATCGCGGATGTCGGCATAGGCGGTGACAAGCAGCACCGGCAGCGTGGCGTGCATCTGCCGGGCGCGCCGGAACGTCTCGAGTCCGGACATGCCGGGCATCCGCACGTCGGAAATCATCATCGACACGCCGCTCGCCGCGAGGGTTTTGAGCGCCTCTTCTCCCGACGCCGCAGACAGCGTGGCGAACCCGTGCCCGTTGAGGAATGTCCGCAGCAAGCTCCGCTGCCCGTCGTCGTCGTCCACGATCAGGATCGGCAGCGTCGCGCGGGAAGTGGTGGATGGCGTCATGCGTCTGGCGAGACAAGCAACACTGGCGGGGACGGCAGGTTGCGGGCGCGAGTTGGCGCGGGGGAAATCAGCGAGCAGGCATTGGACGGGGTGGCGGCACGATCATGCGGTGTCGTGCCGGGGAGCGTAGCAGCGACCGGCCCCGCGAGTCCAGAAACCGAGTGCGGCAGGCCGCGCCGTTCAGCCCCGGTAGACGATCAGCACACCGTAGTCGTTGAGCGCATGGCCGATCGTGTTCACGTATGCATACGACACCGGCGTGATGCTGACGATGTTCTCCTCGCCGACCTTGTTGAGGAACGCGGTCACGACTTCCTCGAACTTGTCGTGCCCGACCTCCTCGCAAAGGTTCCGCTTGATGCAGCGGATCCGCATCTTCTTTTCCGTCGATCCCGTGGGCGCGGTGGGATCGGACTTCTTCTTGATGAGGCGCTCGGCGGGTCCCTCGTGCTGGGTGACGATAAGGGGCTTGTGTTCGGGCTTCGGTTCGGGCTTTGGTTCGGGCTTCGGTTCCTCGGGCTTCGGTTCCTCGGGCTTGCCCTGCATCGGTGTCGGCACTGGCAGCGTCATCTTCGGCGGCGGCGGCGGCGCCGCCGGCGCGGGTTTCGACTCCGGGACGACCTGCGCCGCGCTGCAAGTGGGACACTCGATTTCCTGACCGACGACCGTTTCATCTGCCGAGAGTTCCTGACCGCATTTGGGACAGTTCCAAGTGATATCCATGGTGGGGCCTTTGGTTGGGATAACTCAGGCAGTTAAGCGGCCTCGCCCGGTTTTGGACAGAGAAATCATGCCGCGGTGGACTCGTCACTCGCGGCGCGTCCGGCCGTTTGCCGCTGCAAGATTCCCTCCCGCCTCAGACCGTTTTTGACAAACCCAACATGCGAGGACGCGAGCATGAACTCAACCCCCCAATCCCCAAATCCCACCCCTGTCGCCGCGTTTGTGAACTCGCTCATGCTGGGCGAACCTCAAGTGTTCCGCCACGTCGTGCTGTTTCCGTTGTCGACGGCGATGGACGGCGTCCCGCCGTATCTGACGCTCGGCGAGGCGCTCGGCGCCGGCACGGTCGAGGTCACCGAGACTTCGCAGGCGGGCTCGGTCCCCGAGTTGTTCGTGATCAACCGCGGCGAGGAGCGCGTGCTGCTGGTGGACGGCGAGGAACTTCTTGGCGCGAAGCAGAACCGCGTGCTCAACACGAGCATCCTGCTCAAGCCTCGTTCCGAGACGGTCATCCCGGTGAGCTGCACGGAGCGCGGGCGCTGGTCCTACACGCAGGCCGCGAGCTTTCAGGAGTCGGAGGCCATGCTCGAAACCAGAATCCGCTCGCGCAAGGTGGGCTCCGTCTCCGCTTCGCTCCTGGCAGAGTGTGGCTACGCATCCGACCAGGGCGAAGTCTGGCATGGCATCGGCAAGCTGAGCGCGAAGGCCGCCGTGCCGTCGCAGACACACGCGATGCACGATGTCTTCAAGTCGCGCGAGGCGGAGCTCGGCCAGGCACTCGATGCGTTCATGCTGCTTCCCGGGCAGAAGGGACTGCTTGTCGTCGTGAACGGGCGCGTCGGGGGATTCGACGCGCTCTCGCTGGAGCGCCCGTTCGCGCGCCTGCATCGCAAGCTCGTGAAAAGCTACGTGCTCGACGCGCTCCTCGATCGCGACGCGAAGCCGGCCGACCCGGGGAAGTCCCGTCGCGTCGCGCAGGCCTTTCTGCGCCGCGCCGCGCGGTGCCGCGGGCGGAGCTTTCCCTCGGCGGGTGTGGGCGAGGACGCGCGGTTCCAGAGCCCGACGGTGTCGGGCAGCGCCCTGCTCGAGGAAAACCGGGTCGTGCACACGGCGTTTTTCCGTGTTGAGAAGTCCTCCTCCGGTGAGTCGCAGAGCCCGCGCGGCCGCCACTGGATCATCGAGTGACGCGCCCGCGCGCGGCGCGCCTAACACACCTGCACGAGCAAACCCGTTTCGAGCCGCACGCGGCGTGCGATCTCCGAGAGCGCGGGCAGCGCGAGGTGCTCGCACTCGGTGTGAACGGTGGGGCGGTAGGCGGAGTAGATTTGCACGAGCGGGAGTTGGGCCCCGGCGGATTTGAGTTCGTTAAGCCGCGCGATGTAGGCTGTGATTTCATCCCACGACGGCCCCGCGCCGAGGTGCCGGCAGAACAGGCTCTGAATCACCACCGGCCGCTCGCGCGCAAGGTTGCGGATGTTGGTCAGCACCTTTTCGATCGGCACGATGCCGCGGTTGATGCGGTCCATCCCCGACTGCGTGCCGACCTCGAGTTTGGCCCAGACTTCGTCGCGAGCGGTAAAGCATCGGAGTCCCTCGGACACTCCCGGCAAGTCCAGGCCCGTCGCATTCGTCAGCAGCACCAGCTTGAAGAACGGCATCCCCGCGAGCGCGCGCACGTGCACCACGGCCTCGACGATCTCGCGGAAGTTCGGGCTCAGCGTCGGCTCACCATCGCCGCTCAGCGCCACCTCGCGCAACCGCAGCAGCTCCCCGGGCACGCCCCGGTATTCCGGGAGCGCCGCAAATCGAGACTCCCGCGCCCACGCGATCATCTCCCGCAATTCCGCCGTGAGCACCGGGATGTCCGCCTCGCGGTCCACGCCCGGCGTCTCGCGGTTCACCTCGCAATAGACGCAGTCGAAGTTGCAGTGCTTGTCCGGGTTCATGTTCACGCCGATGGACAGCCCCGCGGCGCGCGGTGAAATCACGGCGTAAACGAACCGGTGCCCGAAGCTGTTTCGCGGGAACCCGAACGCGGTGCTCGCGGACCGCAGCGGGCGGGGGGCGCGCGGCGCTCGCTCGGCCCGGTGCGGGACGGCAATCATTCCGGCTCCGCGCGCGCCCGCTGAGATGGCGTTGGCCATGGCACGAGATTGTTTGCGGGGCTTCATGATCGCTCCACGGCGGTTGCGGAAGTGTGGCCGGAACTTGGCCGGATGGCGCCGGGTCCGCTCGATGGCTCCCGCTTGAACCACCCACGCCAACCCACGGTGAATCCGCGCCAATCCACGCGCCGCGCACGGGCATCAACCCGCCGAACGTCACCCTGCCCGGAACACCAAACCCCAACCCGACCTGACCTATGAAAATCAAGCCCGCCTCCCGGTCCGGCAGCGTCCTCATGGAAATGGGGCCGCGCGACTCGGACATGATCGCCGAATCGGACCGCGCCACCACCCTGGCGCCGTTCAAGATCAAGAGCCTGCTGGTCCCGATGGACTTCAGCGAGTGCTCCAAGAAAGCCCTCCGTTACGCGCTCCCGTTTGCGCGGCAATTCGGCGCGAGCCTCACGCTCCTCTACGTCGCCCACATTCCCTATGTCGGCGCGGAAGTCGGGGGCATCGACTACGCGCTCATCGAGTCGCAGATGCGCGCCGGCGGGATCAAGGAACTCGAGAAGATCGCCGGCGAGGACGTCGGCGCCGAGATTCCCACGCGGACCATCGTGCGCGTCGGCCTGCCGCATCACGAAATCGTGACAACGGCCCGCGAACTCGACGTGGACCTCATCATCATCTCCACGCACGGTCACACCGGGTTCAAGCACATGTTCATGGGCAGCACCGCGGAGAAGGTCGTGCGCCATGCGCCGTGCCCGGTGCTCGTCGTGCGCGAACGCGAGCATGAGTTCGTGTAGATCGCGCGCCCGGCCAACCCGGCGACGCGAGGGCGGGAGGCAGTCCTCCCGCCTTTCGTTGTCGCGGGCCGCGGCGATTCGGTTCCCGGCGGAAGTCATAGCCGGGACGAGGTCATGGACGATTCACCAGGCTGGCGCCGCTCATCAATCGACGAGCACTTCCTCGACCGGCCGGCGCGGGGTGGGTTTCTTGATCTCCGGGCCGTAACCCAGGCGGAGGATGATGTGCGGGAAGCCCGTCCGGCCCACCAGGTCGGAGAGTCGCCCGCGCAGTTCGGGAATCTCGACGGGCTGATTGAGAAACGACGCCCACACATGCTCGACGCGCGCCCGCAAGAGCACGCGTTGCATCGCCTGGCCCGACGCCACCCATGCCGCGGGAGTGTCCGAGTCCGTGCCAATGATCGCGAGCACCGGCGACGCGAGCGCGATGTCGCGGTCGCGAGCCGCGCGGTTTGATCCCGCGTCAATCGTGCGGATGACGAGCGGGCTCGCAAGGGAGGCGAGATCGCCGAATCCCTTCGCCGAGCCCGGCACGCCGTCGCGGCTCGCGCTGCCATTCGGGTGCACCCACGCGGCGATCTCGCGCCGGAACTGTTTGTGCGCCCATTGCAGGCAGTCGGCCTCGGCGACCATTGCGGCGAGCTTCAGGCGGTCCAGCTCTCCCTCGACAACGTGAAGCCACGCGCCCTCGGAGAAGGCCTCGGCTCGCAACAACTTCAGGAGCGTGCCGGGCAGCGGCTTGTTTTCGAACGGCGCCCGGTTCGTGTGGCGCTGGAGCAGCGCGGAGAACAGCGGCTTCTCTTCCTCGACGCTTACCCTCCGTTCGCCGAGTCGCACCCGTGCCAGCAGGTCCGGGTTCGACGGGTCGGGCATGAGCTCGACCTCGGGCGCGAAGCCAAAGTGCCGCATCGCCACGCGCAGATTCAGCAGCGCGCCGCCGCATGAGATGACGAGCTCGCGGTCGTCGGGATCGAGCACGGGAAGCGAGCGCGAACGGTCCGCGAGGAGATCGGCCGTGCCGCCCTTCACGCGGAAAAGCCACGGCTGCGTGTTGTGCCCCGACGGCGCGAGGACGGCGTATTGCAGGAGGAACCGGAGTTGACGGCCGACGGGCGCGTTCAACGGGAAGTCCTCGGCGTGAAGGTTCCAGGGTTCGATGGGCGTGGTCGCGGCGGAATCGCGCCGCGCGGGTCGAATGGATGCAGTGTTCATGGCCATGGCGAGCGTAAGGGCTCGTGTGAGCGCGGCTGCGCGGCGGTTGGCCAACACCGGCCCATGGTTGTCTGCGCGACGGCAAGCCACGATGAGCCGCGAGTAACTTTGCGTTGCATCGCGCGGCTGATTCCGCACCCTTGCCGCCCATGAAACGCGCCCGACGGACCCCGCCCGCCCCGCAACCCGCCCATCGCGTCGGCATCATCGGCGGCAGCGGGCTCTATCACATCGAGGGGTTCACGAATCAGCAATGGGTCCGCGTCCGCACGCCGTTTGGCGCGCCGTCGGACGCGCTGCTCACGGGCCGGCTCGCCGGGCGCGAGGTGGTGTTCCTGCCGCGGCACGGACGCGGACACCGCGTCATGCCGTCCGAACTGAATCACCGCGCCAATCTCTGGGCGATGAAGAAACTCGGAGTGGCGTGGATCATCAGCGTGAGCGCCGTCGGGTCCTTGCAGGCGAAGTATGCGCCGTGCGACATCGTGTTGCCGGACCAGTTCCTCGACCGCACGAAGAGGTCGTTCGAACACACATTCTTCGGCCGCGGCATCGTGGCGCACGTGGCATTCGCCGACCCGGTTTGCGGTGAGTTGCGGAAGCTGCTGCTCGCAAGCGCGCGCAAGCTCGGCGCCCGCGCGCACGACGGCGGCACTTACGTGAACATGGAGGGCCCGGCCTTCAGCACGCGCGCCGAGTCGCTCACGAACCACCGCGCTGGCTACGACGTGATCGGCATGACGAATCTCGGCGAGGCCAAGTGCGCGCGCGAGGCCGAGATCGCTTACTCGAACTTGGCGATGATCACCGACTACGATTGCTGGAAGGCCGACGAGGCGCACGTCACGGTTGAGATGGTGCTCGATAATCTCCGCAAGAATGCCGCGCAGGCGAAGGCGATCATCGCGGATGTGCTCCCGCAAATCCCCGCCGCGCCCTGCTGGCCGTGCCACGACGCGCTGCGTTGCGCCATCATGACCGAGCGCAAGCTGTGGCCGCGGAAGACCATCGCGGAACTCGAACCGCTGCTTCGGAAGTATCTCTAGCACCGGGCCTCACGCGTGACCGTGCGAGAGCGTGCCCGGGTTCGAGACGGGAGAGTTCGGCGCGCGCATGGAAGTGGCCTCTTCCGGCGCGTGATCGGGGTCCTCGTGCTTCAGGAAGTTGTGCCAGCACTTGAGGTAGATGACGCCGAGCGTGTAAGGGACGAGGAAGATCAGGATGTTGGGGAGGTCAGCCATAAGCCTGTCGCGGTTTCGGGGGACGATGCCCGCATCGTCCCGGACCGCCGGAACAGCCGCGCGGTCCTCATGGCTGTTGTCTACCGGCGCGTGCGACGGGCGGCTTCGCGGATTTTGGCAGGCGCCGCCCGTTTCTTGCCGGCTGAGCGCCGGTCCGGAGGATTGAAAACCCGTCGCGGCGGGCGCGCGATTACTTCACCCTCGTGATGAGCAGATCGTCGAAACGGATCGGCGTGCCGGAATACGGCTTGCCCCAAATGGCTGGGCGGCCTTGCCGCGGCGACTCCTTCTCGGCGTCCTTCGCGACATCCTCATGGTTGATCTGCCACGTCGCGGGTTCCTTCGCGGTTTGTGGCCAGGCCTTGCCCTCGACGCGCCACGTGTTTGCCTTCTCCTTGCGGACCTGCAACCGGAGGACGGTCCACGCGCCGGACTGCCATTCGAACGGCGCGCTCGCGATCACGCGCTCCTCGCCGTCGATCGTCCGGCTCAGCTCGAGCAAGTTTTTCGCGGGCACGATTTGCAGCCGGTAGCCCGCGTAGCCATTCAGCCCCACGCCCATCGCGGGAAACCGCCGTCCCGTGCGCGTGCCGAAAACCCGCGCCTGCACGCAAATCCCGTCGCTCTCCGTCGGCCCGAACAGCACGCCGCACGACTCCTCGAGCAACGGCGCGCCCGGCAGTTCCAAAAACCTGTTGCCACCGTCCTCCTTCACGGCGAAGTCGCCGCCGAGCACAAGGAACTCCGTGGGCATCTTCTCGCCGTCATTGTTCTGGAAGTTGTTTTCGTAGACCGGCTTCACGGCGGCATCGGCGGCCGGGTTGGCGGGCGCGGGGGACTTGCTGTCCTTCTCCAGGTTCGACTCGATCCACTTCGCAAGGGTCGAACTGCCCTTGCCGTATCCGCCGGGCAGGTCGCCGAAGTCGGTCGTCTGGATTTTGGGCGGTTCGCCCCAGTGCGCGGGGAAGGGCTTGCGCCCGCCTTGCGCGTCCGCGGCGAGCGTGAAGGCCAGCGAAAGAAGGAGTGCCAGCCGGATCGGAGTCATGTTCGGGAGGTGAAATCTCATTTGTTAGATCGTCAGACGCGCGGTCCGCACGCGGGTTTCATGGCTCACTCGCTCCGCAGCGCGTCCAGCAGCCGGCCGCGCAGCGCGAAGACCGTCGCCAGCCACGTCCACACCGCGCCGCTCGCCAGCACCGCGCCAAGCGTCACCGTGAGCGAATCATACGGCATCGGCGCGGTCGGCGACAACACCGCCGGCGCCACCGCCACCACCGCCGCGACCACGCCGCAGCCCAGCCCGAGCAACAGCAGCGCGCCGTGCTCGCTCAACACCAGCCATCGCAGCGCCTTTGCGCGGAAGCCCACCGCCCGCAGCAGCGCCAGTTCGCCGCGACGCTCCAGGACATTGCGCAGCACCACCACGCCGAGGCCCGCGCTGCCGAGCAGCAGGCCGAGGCCGCCGAGGATTTGGAACGTGCCAAGATAGGTGTTCTGCACCGCGTTGAGCTGCGCCATGCGCCGGGTCGTGGGTGTGAGTTCGAGGCCGAAGTCGCGCAGCGCGCGTGTAAGCGAAGCAGCCACGTCGGCAACGCGGTTGGTCGGCGCGTCCGCGAGGAAGT
>VHCN01000032.1 GCA_016871675.1 Verrucomicrobiota bacterium | reverse complement strand
ATAAGCGGCGAACCGGCTTTCGACCGCTGTTCGTCGGCTCAATCCGCCGCCAGTTTCCGCCACGCCGCCGGCCACGGATAGAACAGGACGGTGCGCGCGACGAGCCCGCGCATTTCGCCGCGGCTCACCTTCACGCGTTGATGCGGGTCGAGGATGTTCGCCTTGCGGCACAGGCGCAGCGTGCGCAATCCGATCAAGACCGGCCACGCGCACGCGAGCCGGACGCGCGCGCACAAGCGCGGCAGCGAGTTCGTGTAACTCCAGCCCGCGACGAGATGCGCCTCCGCGACGTCAAGGTGCGCGTGATAAAGCGCGTTGAACCGTGGCGCGTTTGCCGGGCTGAGCAAGTCCGCGGGTGCGAGTCCCGCCGAGGCAAGCCGCTCGGCGGGGATGTAGCAGCGCCCGTCGCGGAGGTCGCGCGGCAGGTCGCGCAGGATGTTCACCAGTTGCAAGCCCTTGCCGAAACGCACTCCGTTCGCGAGCAATTCAGCCTCGTTGACCGGCACGTTTGGGAAGAGATGCGCGCGGCAGAGGCGCGTCCAGAATTCCCCGACGCAGCCCGCGACGCGAAACGTGTAGTCGTCGAGTTCCGCGTCCGTTTGCAGCGCGACGATTTGCTTCTCGCTCGCACCGCCGAAGCGCTGCAAGTCCAGCGCCTGCCCGCCCGTGATGACGTCGAGCACCTCACGGATGCGCTGCTGGTCGGAGTAGCTGAACTGGGGAAGAATCGAGAGCGCCTCCTCGGCGCGTTCGAGCAGCACGCGCTCGGCCGGGCTGCCTTGATTCGACGCGAGCGCACCGAAGTCGAGTGGCGCCGCGGACTCGCCGAGTATTCGCCCGCGCAACGCCCGCAACGCGTCCAACCGCTCCGGCACCGGCACGAGGCCGGTGTCCGCGATGGTGTCCGTGGCGCGCGCGAGCAGATACGCGAGGCTGATTTGCGGGCGGATGTCCAGCGGCAGCACGCGCATCGTCCAGTAGAACGAGCGCGAGACGCCTTTGAGGATGTCCGTGAGCAATTCGGGGCGGAGATGCTCCATGCGAGGACGTCCGCTAGCCGGACAACAACCGCTTCCATCGCGCAAGCTGGCGGCGAACTTCCTTCGGGCCGGGCGCGCCGGTGATCTCGCGGGCGGCGAGCGCGCGGCGCACGTCGAAAAGCCCGGTCACATCGTCGCCGAACCGCGCATCCACGGACTTGAGCTGGGTGAGCGAAACCTGGTTGAGCGCCATGCCGGACTTCTCCGCGAGCGCGACCACCGCGCCGACCGCGTGATGCGCCTGCCGGAACGGCACGCCCTTGCGCACGAGATAATCCGCGAGGTCTGTCGCGAGCATTCCCGGGTCGCCGGCGGCGCGCGCGCAGGCGACCGCGTTCACTGTCGTGTGGCGGAGCATCGCCGCCATCAGCCGCACGCACGCGCGCACGGTGTCGGCGGTGTCGAAGAGCCGTTCCTTGTCTTCCTGCAAGTCGCGGTTGTAGGTCATCGGCAGCCCCTTCAACAGCGTGAGCACCGAGACGAGGTTGCCGATGACGCGTCCCGACTTGCCGCGCACGAGTTCAGCCACGTCGGGATTGCGTTTTTGCGGCATGAGCGACGACCCGGTCGTGTAGGCGTCCGCGATCTTGATGAAGTTGAACTCGCTCGTCGCCCACAGGATCACGTCCTCCGCCAGCCTGCTCAAGTGAACCGCGATCAACGCCGCCGCGGCGCAGAACTCCACGACGAAGTCGCGGTCGCTCACGGCGTCCATCGAGTTTTGCGTGATCTGCGGCCTGCCCTTCGAATCGGTGAAGCCAAGCAGCCTTGCGACGTGTTCGCGATCCAGCGGCAGCGTCGAACCGGCAATCGCACCGCTTCCGAGGGGGCAGATTTTGACGGTCCCAAAGCAGTGGGCCAGCCGCTCGCAGTCGCGCCACAGCATCTCGACGAAGGCCAGCAGGTGGTGCGCGAGATAGACGGGTTGCGCGCGCTGCAAATGCGTGTAGCCGGGAATCACGACCTCGCGGTTCGCGTCGGCCAGGCCGACCAGCGCCGACTGGAGCCGCCGGACTTCGAGCGAGAGGTGGACGATCTCGTCGCGCAGCCAGAGCCGCACATCGAGCGCGACCTGGTCATTGCGCGAGCGGCCCGTGTGCAACTTCGCGCCCGCCGGGACGCGGCGCGTGAGTTCCGCCTCGATGTTCATGTGGACGTCCTCCAACGCGGACTTCCACTTGAACTTCCCGGCTTCGATCTCGCGGCCGATCTGGCTGAGCCCGCGGACGATGGCGGACCGTTCGGCGCGCGAGAGCACGCCGATCTTCTGAAGCATCGTGGCATGGGCGATGGAGCCCGCGATGTCGTGCCTCCACAGCCGCCAGTCGAAGGAAATGGACTCGGAAAACTCCGCCGCATCCGCGCCCGGCCCGCCGGCGAAGCGTCCGCTGCGCGAGACCGGCGCGGGGCTGGAAGAGGGCTTTTTCATGCTCAAACTGCGGGGGGAATCTGCGGGGCAAGCGCATCAAAGTCACTACTGAAACGGCGTTTCATCCCGCGGCCAGGGATTTCACCCGCCGCTGCATTTCGTCCACGAACTCCTTGTAGACCGGCAGCAGCTTCCCGCGCCAGAGCGCGCCAACCTCCACGGGTTCGAATCCTGCGAGTGCCAGGGCGCGCACGCCGGGCGCAAGTTTCTGCCCCGGCACGGCGACCGAGAGCCCGACGCCGAAGCCGCTGGCGACATACGTCTCGACCAGCTCGAGCGAGCTGACCTCGACACTCGTGAACCAGTCAATCTTCCGCCGGCCGAGCTCGGCCTGGAAATTCTTGCAGATCGTCTCGCTCGCGGGCAGTGCCACGAGCGGCTCGGTGATCCGGTCGCGTGACCACAGGTCGTCCGCGGCCCGGATGCGGCTGTTCTTTTCCACGAGCAACACCAGCGGCAGTTTGAGCAGGCCGGCCGAACTCACGCCGGCAAAGGTTCGTCCGCTGAGCAACGTCACCGCGAGGTCGATCTCGTTCTTCGCAAGCCACTCCTCGAGATCGGGCTGATAGCCCTCGCGCAGAGTGAGCCGCAGTTTTGGAAACTTCCGCCGGACGTTCCGGATGAAGTGCGGCAGGTGATCGCGCAGCACCATCGCCGCCGCGCCGATGCGGATTTGGTGGACGGCGCCGCCTTGCAACTCGACCTCAATCGTGTCGAGGCCGGCGAAGAACGGCTCGATATAGGCGAACAGCCGCTGGCCCGCGTCCGTGAGTTCGAACGGCCGGCGCTGGAAGAGCGTCACGCCGAGGTGCTCCTCGAGCTGGATGATCTGGCCGCTGATGGCGGGTTGCTGGATGCCGTAGGGCATGCGGCGCGCCGCCTCGCTGATGCCCTTGTGGCGCGCGACGTAGTAGAAGAGTTCGAGGTGATGGATGTTGAGCATGGGCAGTTTTCTCGATGGCGCATTCAGATTAGCGATTCACGCCCGTCCGGCAAGTTGCGTTACACTCTCCGCTGTGATTGCGCCCCCTGTCGTTGGGGAGTCTGACGTTCTCGGGTCGACAGGGTTCGTCCCGCCGGCGGGAACCGGCCGCGCGGAGTCGTCAGCCGACCACGCCCATGACGGGGTTGCCGGAGGAGATGGGCAAGGGGCGGTTCGCCGTGTCGAAGACTTCCGCGTGAGGATCAATCCCCAGCAGGTGATAAATCGTCGCCGCGAGGTCGTCGGGCTTGACCGGGTCCTTCACGGGATACGAGGCGGTCTTGTCGGATTCGCCGTGGACGTAGCCGCGCTTGGCGCCGCCGCCCGCGAGCAGCGCGGTGTAGCACTGTGGCCAGTGGTCGCGGCTGATGTTCGCGTTGATCTTGGGCGTGCGTCCGAATTCACCCATCCAGACCACGAGCGTGGAGTCGAGCAGTCCGCGCTGGTCGAGGTCGGTGAGCAGCGTCGGCAGCGTCTGCTCGGTGATGGGCAGGTGGCGCTTCTCGATGATGGGGAACATGCGCGTGTTGTCGAAGCCGTGCGTGTCCCAGCCGCCCGAGTCGGTCGTGCGCCCGCCGATGGTCGAGTCGAAGTAAACCGTGACAAACTTCACGCCCGCCTCGACGAGCCGGCGGGCAAGCAGGCAGCCCTGCCCGTAGGTGGTGCGGCCGTAACTGTCGCGGATTTTCTGCGGTTCGGCGGAAAGGTTGAAGGCCTCGCGGAGCCGCGTGGAGTTGAGCATGCCAAGCGCGCGGTCGTAATAGCGGTCGAGGCCCTTCGCGGCGGGTGAGTGGTCGAGCAGCCGCGCCTGCTGGTCGATGAGCTTCTGGATTTCGCGCCGCGCCTCGATGCGTTCGAGCGGGAGGTTCGAGGGCAGGCTCAATTCGGGCAGCGCGAAGTCCGGCGCATTCGGGTCCTGTAAGATGAGCAGCGGGTCGTGCGCCTTGCCGAGGAAGCTCGCGTGCTGGCCCGGTGTGACGGAGCCGTCGGTGATGACGTGCGGATACGCGACGAACGTCGGCACGCCCGACGGGCCGGGCGCGAGCTTGTCCACCACCGACCCATACGCGGGATGGAGCGAGAGCGAATCGCGCAGGCGCTGGTCGTCCGTCGGCGGGGGCTGGCCCGTGAGGGCGATGTAGCCGGCGGAGTTGTGGTTCTTCATCGAGTGGTGCATGGACCGGATGAGCGTGACCTTGTCCATGACCTTCGCGGTGCGCGGGAGCTTCTCGGAAACTTGGATGCCATCGGCGCTCGACGCGATGGGCCGGTGCGGGCCGCGATAACCCTCGGGCGCGTCGGGCTTCATGTCGAACGTGTCGATGTGCGTCGGCCCGCCCCATTGGAAGAGGAAGATGACCGACTTGGCGCGCGCCTTCGGGCCGGGCTTGCGCTCGGCCGCGGCGAGAATCTTCGGCAGCGTGAGCCCGAGCATGCCCATGCCGCCGACCCTGATGAGGTGCCGGCGCGAAAGCTGCGCCGCGCGGAAGCCCGCGCCCGCGAACGTTGGCATCGGCCGGTTCATGCGAAATCCACCGTTCTGTAGCACAACGGGGCGCGATGCGAAAAGGCAATGTTTCGCGCGGCGCCAAGCCAGTCCGCTGTTGTTCCGCCTGCCCGCGGGTGGTATCCACACGGCATGAAACCGGTCTGGAAATGGACGCTGCGCCTCGGCCTCGTGGCCGTCGCGGTGCTCGTCCTCTTCGTGGTCACCGTCGCGGTGAACTTCGACGACTGGACGCGTGCCTTCGTGGAGCGTCGCATTCGCGAGGAGACCGGGCATGAGGTCAGGATCGGCCGCCTGTCCATCGGCCTGCGCAAGCGCGAACTCATCATGGAAAAGTTCGTGTTCTACAACACCGCGGAGTTCGGCGGCGGCCCGATGATTGACCTGCCGGAGCTTCGCCTCGAACTCGACCCCGTCGCGCTGCGCGCGGACCGGCTGCACTTCAAACTGCTCCGCGTGAACCTCGCGGAGGTGCACATCGTGAGCGCCCTCGATGGCGCGTCCAACTTTGACGCGCTCGGCAAGCGACTCGGAATGAAGCCGCGGGAACGCAAGTTGCAGTTCGACGGCATCGACACCCTCAGCCTCACACTCGGCCGCCTGCTGCTCACGGACCTGCGCCGGTCGCCGGAGCCGCGCCCGTATCGGCTCGGCGTCGAGGACCAGGTCATCGTCGAGATCAAGTCGGAGCAGGACCTGCGCGCCAAGCTGATCCCCGTTGCCTTCAAGGTCGGTGCCAGCATCGCGCGTGACGCGCTGCTGCCTGCGAAGCCGCCGCGCAAGCTGCCGCAACCGTCGGAACGCAGCGCAACCGGGCGCGCGGCGCAGCCGGGATGTTGAAGCCGCCGGTTGGCCGCAGCGGACGCCCGGACTATTCCTGGCCGGCTTGTCCCGAGAGCAATCGCACGACCTCCTCGTCTTTCGGGGGGGCCGGACGCGCGGTAATACTGCCCGACCGCCTCGAAGTTTGAATCCACATCCAGCGCGTGGACGGCGTCCGCGGATTCCGCAAGCAGCGCCGCCGCCTCGGCCGTCGCGCCCGTGGCGCGGTCCGCGCGACCGGACCGTCGCGGGAAGACGTGTTTGGGGCCCTGACGGCGAACAGCGTGCTGGACGCGACGTGAGCTGCCCGAACCGGCTACGAGCCGCTGATCTGGGCGAGATACGAATCCGCGTTCAGGAGGGTGGAAACCTCGGCGGGATTCGCGAGCTTGAGTTTGAAGAACCAGCCGGCCGCGTAAGGTTCCGTGTTTACGAGCGCGGGGTTGGATTCAAGGGCTTTGTTCACCTCCACCACGTCGCCGCTGACGGGCGCGTAGATGTCGCTCGCGGTCTTGACGGATTCGACGACGGCGCAGGCTTCGCCGGACTTGAGCGAGCGGCCGACGCCGGGCAACTCGACGAAGACGACGTCGGTCAATTCGTGCTGCGCGTGGTCGGTGATGCCGACGGTCGCGAATTCGCCCGCGACGCGGAGCCACTCGTGCGACTTGGCGTAACGGAGGTCGGCGGGAACTTGCGTGCTCATGTCGGGCGCGGAGTGTGCGGTCACGCCGCGCGGCTGTAAATCGGCTTCTTCACGATTTCCGCGGCGAAGCGGCGCCCGCGAATCTCGATCTCGATCCTGCCGCCCACTTTGGCGGACGGCGGCGGCACGTAGCCCATGCCAATGCCGATGTTCAGCGACGGACTCTGCGTGCCGCTGACCACCTCCCCGACGGCGGTGCCGTCGGTCCAGATCGCGTAGTGCGGACGCGGCGGCGGCGACTTGTCCGTCATCTTGAACGCGACGAGTTTCTTTTTCGTTCCGGTTGCCTTTTGCT
Organism: Verrucomicrobiota bacterium; assembly: GCA_016871675.1. Classification (NCBI taxonomy): domain Bacteria; kingdom Pseudomonadati; phylum Verrucomicrobiota; species Verrucomicrobiota bacterium. Next base: position 29,039 of record VHCN01000032.1, on the reverse strand, counting down.
CCGCGAGCATGGAGCGGCCGGTGAAATCGCCCTTGTCCAGCGCGACGAAGAAGCCGAGGCCGGCTTCGATGGGCGTCGTGTGCTCGTCCAGTTCGTGGCCGTAGAGCGGGTAGCAGACCTCCGTGCGCAACGTGTCGCGCGCGCCGAGGCCGCAGGGCTGGAGGCAGAATGGGTGGCCGAGGTTCAGCGCCCTGTCCCACACGGCCTCGATGAGCGTCGCGGGCGTGATGACTTCGAAGCCGTCTTCGCCGCTGTAGCCGGTGCGCGCCACGCAGACGGACTGACCATTGAAGGTGAACTGCGCAATCTGGTTCTTCTTCAGCTCGCTCGGCTTTGCGACGGGCGTGCCGCCGGTGGACGCGGCGGGGAAAAGCTGGTCGAGCAGGCCGGGCGTCTTCGGCCCCTGGATGGCGGCGGCGGCGGTGTGGTCGGAGAGATTGGCGAGCGTCACGTCCGCGTGCCGGGGGAAGGCCCCGAGGCGCTCTTGCAGCCACACCACATCCGGCTCGATGCGCGAGGCGTTGATGATGAGCAGGTATTCCCGGGCGCCGAGGCGGTAGGCGTAGAGGTCGTCAATCACGCCGCCGCGCTCGTTGCACATCAGCGTGTATTGGCCGAGGCCGACGACGAGCTTGCGCACGTCGTTGGTGAGTGTGGCGTTGAGGAACGCCTCCGCCGCCGGACCGCGGATGATGACCTCGCCCATGTGCGAGATGTCGAAGATGCCGGCGCCACGGCGGACGCAGAGGTGCTCGTCCGTGATGGTGGAATACTGGACGGGCATTTCCCACCCGCCGAATTCGATGAGCTTGCCGCCCGCGCGCTGGTGCGCGGCGAAGAGGGGAGTGCGTCTAAGCGTTTGCGGCATCAGATTTGTGATTAACGCCCGCGAAAGGCCAGCGGCAGACTCATCCCCACTTCTCGGTCTTCATCTGCTCCTTCGGGAGCTTGAGTTCCTCGAGCACGAGGCGCTCGGTGGCTTCGACGAGTTCATTCGTGCCGCAGGCGTAAAAGACGGTGTTCGCCGCGTCGTGGACGTGCTCCTTGACCCAGTCGGCGTTGATGCGGCCGCGGCGGCCGGGCCACGGGTCCTTCTCGTGGAGCCGCGTGCAAGTGACGTAGAAGTTGAAGTTCGGATTCTGCTGCTCCAATTCGAGAAACTCGGCGTTGAAGATGATGTCGTTCGTCGTGCGGACGCTGTAGAGGATGGTGATGCGCGTGGCGAGCTTGCGGCGTGTCGCCTCGCGCACGAAGCCGCGGAACGGCGTCACACCACTGCCGCCCGCGATGCACAGCAGGTGCTTTTGCGGCTCATACACGGGCAGGAACTTCCCCGCGGGCGGCAACACGAGCATCGTGTCGCCGACCTTCGCCCAGTCGGCGATGCGCGTGCCCATCTTGCCGTCGCGCTTCACGGTCACCTCGTAGAAGCCGCGCTCCAGCGCGCACGAACTGAGCGAGTAGGCGCGCTTGTAGGCGGGTGTGTCCGGCCACGCGAGGGTGATGAATTGCCCCGTCTTGAAGTCCACCTCGTACCCATCCGGCCACTTGAGGTGGATGGTCTTGGTGTCGGGCAGCTCCATCTTCGCCGCCGTGATGGGCATCTCGACGATTTGCTTGGCCATAGTCGCTGCCGGAAAGGACGGTCGGAGGATGGGAGAACCCAAGGAGGGAGTAAAGGCGTGATTCGCCCCGCCACATTGATTTGCGCTGACCCGGTTCAGGCACGCCGCCGCATCGCGCGGAAAATCTGCAGACGTCCATGGTCGAGGTGCCCCCCAGCGACTCGCGCCCGTCCGCCGTGTTTCCCCATCCGAACTTGTTGAACGCCGCGGCGACTTCCCGTTGCTGGGCGGGTGTGGGGAGCTGGTTCAAGTCGAGCGGCTCGCCCGCCTCGACGTCGGTCGCGTTGTGGCCGCGGATGGCGCCGGGTCGGCGAACGAATCGTCGGCGAAGATCTGGCGCGGGTTCGCCGCAACGTGCGATGCGATCTCGCCCAGAAAGGCCGCCCCGAACTCGCGCAGCTTCTTCTCGCCCACGCCGCTGATGCGCGTGAACTCGCCTTCGCCCTGCGGATACAGCCGCGCCATCTGCCGGAGCGACACGTCGGAGAACACGATGTAGGGCGGCACGCCGCGCTCGTCGGCAAGACGCTTGCGCAGCGCTCGCAACCGCTCGAACAGCGCCTCGTCGCACGCGATCCCGCCGACGTGACGCTCGGGCTTCGCCGGCGCGGTGACGGGTTTCGTGAGCTGGATGGTCTTGCGCTCCTTGAGAAACGCGAGTCCCGCGTCGGTGAGCTGGATCACGGGATACTTGTCCGTCGTCTGCGCGAGCAGGCCGAGACGGATGAGTTCGCGTCCGATGGCGCCCCACTCGGCGCGGCCGGTATCCCTGCCAATGCCGTAAGTGGAAAGCTGCGAGTGCCCGAACCGCCGGATCTTGTCGGTGTCCGCGCCGGTGAGCACCTCGATGATGTGGTTGATGCCGACGCCGAAGCTCGTCCGCTCGCGCACACGATACACGCACGAGAGCAGCTTCTGGGCCGCGAGCGTGCCGTCGTAGGTCGCGCGCGGCGAGAGGCAGTTGTCGCAGCCGCCGCAGTTCGTCGCCGCGAAGTCCTCTCCGAAGTAATCGAGCAGCGACGCGCGGCGGCACTCGGCGATCTCCGCGTAATGGACCATCTGTTGCAACTGCTCACGGGCGATCTGCCGCTCGCTCGCGTCCGCCTTCTCCTCGATGAAACCCTTTTGCTTCACCACGTCGCCCGCGCTGAAGAGCAGCAGGCACTCGCCGGGAAGTCCGTCCCGTCCCGCGCGGCCCGTCTCCTGGTAGTAGCCCTCGATGTTCTTCGGCAGGTCATGGTGGATGACGAAGCGGACGTTCGGCTTGTTGATGCCCATGCCGAAAGCGATGGTTGCGCACACCACGCGCACTTCATCGCGCAGGAACAGTTCCTGATGCTTCGTCCGTTCCCCGGGCGAAAGGCCCGCGTGATACGCCGCGGCGGGGATGCCATCCGCATTCAGCTTCACCGCGACGCTCTCGCTGGTCTTGCGCGACTGGCAATAGACGATGCCACTCTCGCGCGGCCGGGCGCGGATGAAGTCGAGCACCTGTTCGTAGGCGCCGCTCCTGGCCTGCACGCGGTAGGTGAGGTTCGGCCGGTTGAAGCTGGCGACATACACGCGCGGGTCGCGCAGGTGGAGCTGCTTCACGACGTCCTCGCGCACGCGCTCCGTCGCCGTCGCAGTGAGCGCCATGAACGGGACCTTCGGGAACAATCCACGCAGCGTCGAGAGCTGGCGATACTCGGGCCGGAAGTCATGTCCCCACTCGCTGATGCAGTGCGCCTCGTCGATCGCGAACAGCCGCGCGTCCCACCGCTGCAGGTCGTCGAGGAAGCCCGGCAGCATCAGCCGCTCGGGCGCGACGTAGAGCAGGCGAAACGCGCCGTTGTGCAGCCCGCGCAGCCGCGGGCGCGACTCGCCGGGGCCGAGCGAGGAGTTGAGGAACGTCGCCGGCACGCCGCCCGCCTGCATCGCGTCCACCTGGTCCTTCATCAACGCAATGAGCGGCGAGATGACAACCGTGAGCCCGCCGCGCACGAGCGACGGGAGTTGGAAACAGAGCGATTTGCCGCCGCCTGTCGGCAGCAGCGCGAACACGTCGCGCCCCGCGAGCGAGTCGCGGATGATCTCCTCCTGCAACGGGCGGAACGAGCTGAAGCCGAAGTATTGCTTCAGCGGCGCGAGCAGTTCGGCGGATTCAGCGGGCACGGGAGTCAACGCAACGTCGCGGGCAGCTCCACCGCGTTGGTGAACACGCTCCACTTCCCACGCGGGATTCCCCCGAACGCGTCCTTGTATCGCGGCGCGTCGGCGGACTCGCCCGTCACGTCGCGGATGAAGATTCGCGCGGTCTGCCCGGGGAACTTGCGCGCAAGCGTCGCGTAAATCTCCGGGTCTTTCTCGCCCGAATCCCCGACGAATACAAACGTGCGGCCCGGGAACTGGCCCACCAACGGTTCGAGCACGCCGAGTTTGTAGGCCTCGGGCGACTGGAACAGGTTGAAGAAGCTCTCGTCGTTCCAGCGAAAGGCCTTCAGGTGCCACGTGCCGGCGGGGAACGAATTGGACCGCGCAAACTCCGTGAGGCCGGGAGCGAGCTGCCACGGGCTCGCTGACACGTAGTGAAATGCCACGCCGGCCTCGCGCCCCCACCGTTCATACGCCGCGGCCATGCCGTCCACGGCGCGAAAGGGCCGCGCGAACGTGTTGCGCAACGTCGCCTTGCGGTCGCGCACTTCGGTGACCTTGATCGTGTCGTCGATGTCCGACACGACCGTGATGCCGCTGGCGCCCACGAGCACGGCCGTGCCTGCAAAGTCGCGCGTGTCCTTGGGGCCGAGCACCGCGCGGAAGTGGAGCACGTTGTTCGCGAGCGCGCCCGAGTCGCGCAGTCGCGCGAGTTCCGGGACGGAGAGCAGCACGTTCGTCGAGAAGTGTCCGTTGGGTTGCGAGACGGGCATTGGCACCTGCCGCTCGCCGAGTTGCACGGTCACCCGCTTGCCGCGCTCGTTGTCGGTGAGAAACCACCGCGCGCGCGTGGCGAACAGCGCCTTGTCCGCGTCGCCGTCCATCTCGTCGTCGAGGCCGAGCGACTTGCGCAGCACGGGCACGCCGAGCGGGCGCCGCTCGTATTCGAACGCCCAGCCGTGAATCCGGACTTCCCACGCGCCGTTGGTCACGGGGCGGGCGATGGTTGGGAAAAAGAAGACCTGCTCGCCGGGTTTGAGCGCTGGCGTCGCGGCGGTCGCGGACAAACTCACCAGCAGCGCAACGATGGCCGGGACGCGCTGCCCAGCGGGTCTTGCCGGGGCGACTCGTGCGGGTGCCGCGGAGTGGTTGTTCATGCTCATCGAAGTCGTCCGCCGTGTGGCAGGGCGGCAGTGAACCGCAGCGACTCCCGCGCCCGCGGTGACGGTGGCGATGAGGATGCGCATGAAGGTGGTTGCGCGGAGTTATAGCCCCGGCAAAGCGGCAAGAAAGTAAAACCTGCAAAGCCGCGCCCGCGCTCGACGCCGGTGCGCGGCTGCGTTACACCAGCACCATGCAACGTCTCCTGTCCGCCCTCGCGTCCGCGCTCACGCTCGCGCTGCTGCCCCTGCCCGCACCCGCGGCGGAGCGGAAGCCGAACGTCATCTTCATCCTCGCCGACGACCTCGGCTGGGGCGACCTGGGTTGTTACGGCAACACGGTCCTTCGCACGCCGAACCTCGACCGGCTCGCGCGTGAGGGGACGCTGTTCACGCAGTTCTACGTTTGCGGCTCGGTGTGCTCGCCGAGCCGGTGCGCGTTTTTCACGGGCCAGTATCCGGCGCGGCACAAGATTCACGGGCACTACGCGACGCCCGAGCAGAACACCGCGCGCGGCATGTCGCAGTTTCTCGACCCGCAGGTGCCGAACGTCGCGCGCCTGCTCAAGTCCGCCGGTTACGCGACGGCGCACATCGGCAAATGGCATCTCGGCTCGAACTCGGGCGGCCCCGAGCCCGGCGCGTATGGGTTCGACTTCGTCGGCACGGGCGAGCGCGGCGGCGCGGGCGTGTTGCGGGAGGAGCCTTACTTCCGCGCGAAGTCCACGGCGCTGTTCGTGGACGAGGCGTTGAAGTTCATGGATGCCAACCGCGACAAGCCCTTCTACCTCCAACTGTGGACGCTTGTCCCGCACGCGACGCTGAACCCGACGCCCGAGCAACTCGAGCCGTTCGAGCGCCTCAGCAACCCGAACATCCCGCACAAGAGCGCGCGCACGATCTTCTACGCGAGCGTGGCGGACCTCGACCGGGAAGTCGGCCGCCTGCTCGACGGGTTGCAGCAGCGCGGGCTTGCCGAAAACACCGCCGTCTTTTTCAGCAGCGACAACGGACCCGAGGAGATCGCCATCCAGAATGCGGGCCACAGCGGCGTCGGTTCGCCGGGGCCGTTTCGCGGGCGCAAGCGCAGCCTTTACGAGGGCGGCGTGCGCGTGCCGTTCCTCGTCCGGTTGCCGGGCAAAGTCCCGGCCGGCCGCGTCGAGGATTCGGCCGTCGTCGCCGGGGCCGATTTCCTGCCGACCGTCTGCAAGCTCGCAGGGGTGCCCGTGCCCGCCGCGCACAAGCTCGACGGCGAGGACGTCAGCGACGTGCTCGCCGGCAGGTCGCGCCCGCGCTCGGGCCCGCTGATGTGGGAGTGGCGCTTCAACGTCGCGGGACCCGCCCTCAACCGCAGCCCGCAACTCGCCATCCGCGACGGGGATTGGAAACTCCTGATGAACCCCGACCGCAGCCGCGTCGAGCTCTTCGACATCCCGCGCGACCCGATGCAGGTGAACAGCCTCGCCGACAAGCATCCCGAGGTCGTCGCCCGGCTCTCCGACAAAGTCCTCGCCTGGAAAAAGGAACTGCCCGAAGGCCCGATCGATCCCGGCGCCGGGAAAAATGACTACCCGTGGCCGGGAAAATCCGCCCCACCCGCGGCGACGCCGTCGGCGAAGGGGAAGAAGAAGGGAAAGTGACCGCGCGCGCGGGCGGCCTCGTCACTTGCGGCCGAGCCCGAGCGCGCCCGGCTCCTTCAAGGGCGCGAAGTTCCCGTTCTCGCAGCACTGCACAAACGTCTCCGTCACGGATTTGAGTTCCTCCCACCGGCCGCGGATGGCTTTCGCCTCGGTCTTGTTGATGTGATTGTCGGACGCGGACTCCGCGATGACTGCGAGCATGTCGGCGAACTCTTGCAGAATCTCGTTCGTCGCCGGGATGAGGTAGTCCGGATGCGCGTGGGTCGTCTTCGGATTGCGGATGAAGAACCCGCCCGCGCGCTCGCAAATCCACTGCACCGGCCGGGCGTCGCCCGTGCTGCGCACAAGCTGCTCGACGCGGTCCAGCGGGTTGGCCGAGCCGCTGCCGCTCTCGTCGGACGGCGGCTCGGCCCACTTGTAGATCATCGAGAGCGAGAGGTTCGTGTCGGCGGCAAGCTGCTTGGCGTTGCCGTCGCGGATGATTTCCCGGAGCAGCTCGTGGGATTGCATGGCGCGAGACTAGCACGGCGCAACGGCTGAAGACAAACCGCGAGCGGCCCTCACATCCACCTACAATCACGCCGCGAACTTGTAGCTGAGATGTCCGCCTGCCCGGTGTTGACTCCGCGCAGTCGCGTGAACCATCCGCTGCCACTCCAACCTCCCGGCGACGGGCTCGACGGTCGGCCGTCGTGGTGGGAACAGGCTTGCGAGTGGCTTGCCGACAACGCTGGCAGCTGTGTGGAACTCGCGGCCGAGGCGATGGTCCAGACTCTTTCGGGCTTGCTTGACTGACGATGCAACCGTTTACTGCGGACAACAACCGACGCGGCACTTGAGCGCATGGCAGCTTTTTTCATCTATCTCTTCTGCCTCGTTGTTGGCGCGGCATTTGTGCTCGGCTGCGCGTTGATGGGGCATCTGTTTGGAGGCGGCGAGGGACACGTCACCGGCAGTGGCGGGCACGCGGAGGCGGGAGCCGATGGCAGCGATGCGCCGGGCGTGTCCATGTTCAGCCCGACCATCATTGCGTCTTTTGTGACGGCGTTTGGCGGGCTCGGCATCATCCTCCACCAATTCGAGGCCACGCAGGCCCCGATGGTCAGCGCGCCGCTCGCCGCGCTTGGCGCCGGGGTCATGGCGGCGGTGCTGCTGTTCGTCATGCGGCAGATTTTTTCCCACTCGGAAAGTTCCAGCGAATCGCACGTCTCGACGCTCGCGGGAATGACCGCGACCGTCATCTCGCCGATTCCGGAACATGGTGTTGGCGAAATCGCCTATGTCCAGGCCGGCACGCGTTACACCGCGGCCGCCCGCACCGAACACGGCGAGCCGGTTCCGGCCGGTCGGCCAGTCACCATAACGCGAATCGTCGCCGGGCAGTGTTTCGTCAAGGCCGGCTGAACCAACTCCCAGCGGTCCAAACCTGAAATCCACACACCATGATGATCCCCATCCCCGTCCTCGCCCAGTTCGGTGACTTGATGAAGAGCGGTCTCGCCATCGGAGCCGGCATCGTTGTTGTCGTAGTCTTCGGCGTAGCCTTCCTGACGTTTCTGAGCCGCTACACGAAGGTTGGCCCGAACGAAGTGCTGGTCGCTTCCGGTCGTAAGCACAGTTACGTGGACCCCGACGGCGTGCAGCGCACACGCGGATTCCGCATCAAGAAGGGCGGCGGCACCTTCGTGTGGCCCGTGCTGGAGAAGGTGGACATCATCTCACTCGAACTCCTCACCATTGATGTCCAGACGCCGGAAGTTTACACGAGCAAGGGCGTGCCGGTGAAAGTGGACGGCGTCGCGCAGATCAAGATCAAGGGCGACGACATCTCCATCGCCACCGCGGCCGAGCAGTTCCTGAGCAAGACGCAGGACGAAATCAAGAACGTCGCGATGCAGACGCTCGAGGGCCATTTGCGAGCCATCCTCGGCACGATGACCGTCGAGGAGATTTACCAGAACCGCGACGCCTTTGCCTCGAAGGTGCAGGAAGTGGCGGCGGGCGACATGGCCAACATGGGCCTGGGCATCGTCAGCTTCACCATCCGCGACATCCGCGACACGCAGGGCTACCTCGACGCCCTCGGCAAGCCGCGCATCGCGCAGGTGAAGCGCGACGCGCAGATCGCCCAGGCCGAGGCCGACCGGGACGCGATGATCAAGTCTTCGCAGGCGACGCAGGCCGGGCAGGAGGCGAAATTCGCCGCCGACACCAAGATCGCCGAGGCCCAGCGCGATTATCAGTCGAACGTCGCGCAGTATCAGGCCGCGGTGAACCAGAAGAAGGCCGAGTCCGACCTCGCCTACGACCTGCAGAAATACAAGACCGGCCAGCTCGTCAAGGCCGAGGAAGTCCAGGTCGAGATCATCGCCAAGCAGAAGCAGATCGAGCTCCAGCAGCAGGAAATCCTCCGCAAGCAGCGCGAACTCGAGGCGAACGTGCAAAAACCCGCCGACGCCGAGCGTTACAAGGTCGAGACGCTTGCCAACGCGCGGCGCTTCCAGCTCGAAACCGAGGCCGCCGGCGCGGCGTCCGCGTCGAAAGCCACGGGCTTTGCCAGCGCCGACGTGGCGAAGGCCACCGGCCTTGCCGAAGCCGAGGCGAACAAGGCGCGCGGTCTTGCCGAGGCCGCCATCATCGAGGCGCAGGGCCGCGCGCAGGCCGAGGCGATGAAGCAGAAGGCCGAGAGCTTCAAGCAATACAACGAGGCGGCGGTGATCGAGATGATCGTGCGCGTCATGCCCGAGGTCGCGGGCAAGATCAGCGAGCCGCTGTCGAAGACCGAGAAGATCGTCATCATCAACAGCGGCTCGGGCCCCGGCGGCGGCGCGAGCAAGCTCACCGGCGACGTGACGCAGATCATCAGCCAGCTCCCGCCCGTGCTGGAGAGTTTGACCGGCATCAAGTTCGAGAAACTGCTCGAACAGGTGCCCGCGCTCAAGAAGGCGATGGAGAAGGGCGAGTCGAGCAAACAAGGCTGACGCAGACTGTCCTCGCGCCGCGGAACCTTATGAACGCGGGTTTCATTCTGGTTGTGTTACTGCTGGGCATTGACCCTGCATGAATCGTCGCGGCAAAGCCATGCTCGACGCGAACCGGCAGCCCAACCCCGCCAGATGCCGGCACGGCCATTGGCTGCGCGGCCGCCGCGCGGTCGAGTGGTTGCTCCAGCGCGGCGATGACGGCATCGAAGGTCGCTTCGTCCGGACGCGGCTTGCCGATGGGCGGCATGTGCCGGGCGCGCAGCTTGCGGATGACTTTTCCCCACGCGTCGGAGTGCCGGGCCAAGTCGTCGGGCAGCAACTTCTCCAGATTCAGCCCCCCTTTTGACGCATCCGCGCCGTGGCAGTCCGCGCAATACTTCACGACCACCGCGCGCACGGTTGAAGCAGGCGCGCCGCGCTCCAGTTTGGCCGCGGGCTCGGCTGATCTCGCTCCGCCCGCAGCGAGCAGGGCAGCGATGCTCAGAACAACCTGGACCGTGCGAATCGGCATTGGTTCGCCATGCAATACCGCCACTGCGCACTCCCCTGCAGGGCCGCTCAGTATTTTTGTGTAGGCAATCGGGTGGATTGCTGGCGCGCGGCACGGTGGTCATGCTGGCGGCGTTCCCCAGTGAAGGGTTTCTTCCAGCAACTCTTCAGGGAGGTGTGAGTTTGGACGAAGCCCCTGTGGTCTCTCCCCGCCGTCCAAAACTTTGCCCGCGCGCCTTCGCGTCAGGCCGGCTTGGCCGCGCCGTGAATCTCCTCGAGCCGGATGCACGCGGCCTGGTGGCCGGAGCGGAACTCCACGAGCGCCGGCGTTTGCCGGCCGCACTCGGGGGCCGCGTGAATGCAGCGCGGATGGAACGCGCATCCGGCCGGCGGGTTCATCGGCGAAGGCGGGTCCCCCGGCAGCAGGATGCGCTGGCGCAACTTCTCGCGCTCGGGGTCGGGAATCGGCACTGCGCTGACGAGCGCGCGCGTGTAGGGATGCAGCGGTTTCTCGAAGACCTCGGCCGCCGGGCCGAGTTCGACGATGCGTCCGAGATACATCACGGCGATGCGGTCGCTGATGTGCTTCACCACCGAGAGGTCGTGCGAGATGAAGATGAGCGTGAGCTGCATCTCGCGCGAGAGCTTCGCGAGCAGGTTGATGATCTGCGCCTGGATCGAAACGTCCAGCGCCGAGACCGGTTCGTCCGCGACGAGCAGCTTCGGTTCGACGGCCAGCGCGCGCGCGATGGCGATGCGCTGGCGCTGTCCGCCGCTGAACTCGTGCGGATACTTGCGGATGAAGCGCGGCGCGAGGCCGACCTTCTGCATGAGCGCAGACACGCGCGCTGGCAGCTCCGCAGCCGGCACGTTGCGATGCGCCTGAATCGCCTCGGCGAGCGCGTCGAACACCGTCATGCGCGGATTGAGCGAGGCGTAGGGGTCCTGGAAGATCATCTGGAAATCGGCGCGCGCCTTGCGGAGTTGTGTGCGGTCCAGGCTGCTCAGGTTCTTCCCGGCAAGCACGACTGTGCCCTCCGTCGGCGGGATGAGTTGCAGGAGGGTGCGGCCGAGCGTGGACTTGCCGCAGCCCGACTCGCCGACGAGCCCGAGGATTTCGCCCCGCGCGAGCGCGAGCGACACGCCGTCCACCGCGCGCACCGTGCCGATGCGCCGGCGGAACACCAGCCCGCGCTCCACGGGGAAGTGGGTCTTCAATTCGCGCAGTTCGAGGAAGGGGTCAGTCATGGGAATGGAAGCCACGAGTGGCCGCGCATGAACACGAATTCAGTTGGAGAGCGAAAGCGTTAGGTGGCGCCGGTCGCGCTGCGACCGGCGGCCTGTTGCGCGACCGGCCCCACCTTCTGCCATCGTGTCCATTCGTGTGCATTCGTGGTCTCAGAGTTTGACTTCGCTTCGCATCACCCGCCCGCACGCCGTCGCGTGGCCGGGCGCGATTTCATTCAGAGTCATCTCACCGACGCGGCAGGCGTCTGCGGCGAATTCACATCGCGGCGCGAAGGCGCAGCCGGCGACGGGCTTCGAGAGGTCGGGCGGCATGCCGGGAATGGTGTAGAGTTCGCTGCCCTTGTTCTGGAGCGCGGGGATGGATTTCTGCAAGGCGCGGTTGTAGGGGTGCTGCGGGTGCGCGTAGAGCCGCGCGGTCGGTCCGCTCTCGACGATGCGCCCGGCATACATCACCAGCACGCGCTGGCAGAAGCCCGCCACCACGCCGAGGTCGTGCGAAATCCAGATGACCGCGGTGCCGAGTTCGCGCTGCATCTTGGTGATGAGCTCGAGAATCTGCGCCTGCACGGTCACGTCGAGCGCGGTGGTCGGCTCGTCGGCGATGAGCAGTTCGGGCCGCGTGATGAGGGCCATCGCAATCATCACGCGCTGCCGCATGCCGCCGCTGAATTCGTGCGGGTAGCCGCGGATGCGCCGGGCGGCGTCGGGCACGCCGACGTCTTCGAGGGCTTTCACGGCGCGTTTCACGGCCTCGGCGCGCGGCGTGTGCTCGTGAATGAGCAGCGGCTCGATGATCTGGTCCTCGACGCGCATGTAGGGGTTTAGCGACGTCATCGGGTCCTGGAAGATCATCGCGATGCGTCTGCCGCGGATGCGGTTCAGGTCCGCCTCGCGCATCGCGAGCAGGTCGGCGCCGTCGAACCGCGCGAGGCCGGCCTCGATGCGTCCCGGCGGCTGGGGCACGAGGCCCATGATGGAGTAGCAGGTGACGGACTTGCCTGAGCCGCTCTCGCCGACGATGCCGAGCGTCTCGCCCTTCTCGACGTTGAACGACACGCCATCGACCGCGCGCACGATGCCGTTGCGCGTGTGGAATGCGGTGCGGAGGTTTTGGACTTCCAGCAGGGGCATGAGTCAGTCCTTCGACGCCCGCACGTCGAGCGCGTCGCGCAGGCCGTCGCCGAGGAAGTTCAGGCAGAACAACGTCATGGCCAGCGTCGCGCCGGGGAATATCAGCAACCACCAGTTTTCTTCCATCCGGTCCGCGCCGTCCTTGATCATCATGCCCCACGAGCTGTCCGGTGGTTGCACGCCGAGTCCGAGGAAACTCAGGAAGGCCTCGAGCAGCATCACCGCCGGCACGAGCAGTGTGGCATACACGATCACGGGACCGAGGACGTTCGGCACCATGTGGCGCAGGATGATCCGCCGCCGGCGCAAGCCCAGCGCCTGCGCGGCCTCGATGAACTCCTGTTTCTTCAACGCCTGCACCTGCCCGCGCACGATGCGCGCCATCGTGAGCCATTCGACCGCGCCGATGGCGGCGAACAGCAGGTATTTGCTCCGCCCAAACATCACCATCAGCAGAATCACAAAGATCGTGAACGGCAGCGCGTAGAGGATGTCGACGACGCGCATGAGGAAGGCATCCACGCGCCCGCCGAAGTAGCCGGCCACCGCGCCGTAGGGCACGCCGATGAGCAGCGCGACCATGGTGGCGGCGAGGCCGACCAGGAGCGACACCTGGCCTCCATAGAGGAGGCGGGTGAACTGGTCGCGGCCAAGTTGGTCGGTGCCGAGCCAGTGCTTCGCGCTGGGCGGCGACGCGCCGAGGGCGAGGTCCTGCCCCTCGTAAGTGTAGGGGCTGGCGAACGGCCCGAGGAAGCACGCGAGCGCCAGCAGCGCGAGCACGATGAAGCTCGCGGTGGCCATGTGGTTCTTGCGCAACCGCAGCCACGCGTCGTGGCCGAGCGACGACCCGGATTCGATCTCGGTTGTTTCGGCTGTGGGCATCACGTCAGTCGTGAAAAGGGGATACCACGCAGGGACACGAGGGGACACGAATCGGATGAGCCGAAGGGCAGACACGGATTCCACGAATTGGCACGGATTGAATCCGTGTGAATCCGTGCAATCCGTGTCCTTCCCATTCGTGGTTCTTCCGGTTTCATTCCAATCGCAGCCTTGGGTTGAGCCACACGAGCACGATGTCCACGACCGTATTCAAGCCGATGACCAGCACCGCGTAGAACAGCACCGTGCCCGTGACCATCGTGTAATCCCGGTCGAACGCCGCGCCCACGAAGTAGCGGCCGAGGCCCGGGATGTTGAAGACCGTCTCCACCACGAACGAGCCCGTGATGAGCCCCGCCACCGCCGGGCCGAGATACGAGATGACCGGCAGCAAGCCGCCGCGCATCGCGTGCTTCACGAGGATGCGCCGCGCGTTCGCGCCCTTCGCGCGCGCGGTGCGGATGAAGTCCTGGCTCATCACCTCGAGCATTCCGCCGCGGGTGAGCCGCGCGATGTAGGCGGCCAGATGCGCGCCGAGCGTGAGCGCGGGCAGCACCATGTCCCGGGGCTCGTTCCAGCCGGAGGGGTCGAACCACTTCAACCCCAGCGCGAACGTGAGCGCGAGCAGCGGCCCGAGCACGAACGTGGGCACGCAGATGCCCGCCATCGCGCACGACATGGGGATGTAATCCGTCGCCGTGTTCGGCTTGTAGGCGGCGATGACGCCCGCGGGCACGCCGATCACCAGGCCGATGAGCAGCGCCCATACCGCGAGCTGCGCGGACACGGGCGCGTGCTTGGCGATGACCTCGGAGACGCTCTTCTGGAGGTGCTTGGTGGACACGCCCAAATCGCCGCGGCACCAGTCGCCGAGCTGGAGGACATATTGCTTCCAGAGCGGCTGGTCCATGCGATACGCGGCGCGGAGTCGCGCCTCAATCTCCGGCGGCAGGCTTTTCTCCTGGGTGAACGGGCCGCCCGGCGCGAAGCGCAGCATGAAGAATGTGAGCGTGGCGATGACAAACAGGACCGGGATGGTCTGCAGCACGCGGCGGAGGATGAAGCGGAACATCTCAGGAAATGACGAAGGCCGGCGGACAACGGACGAAGGAATGGCGAAGGGCCCATGGTGAGTGAAGGTTCGCGGGCCGTGCGAGCCGCCGACCGTTCCCACCGGTCATTCGGGCTTCGTTCGTCATTCGGGTTTGGTGGTGGGTCATGCCGCGCCGCGGTCATTCCATCCACACGAACTTGTAGGGGTGATTGTCGAGGATGGTCGGATACCAGCCTTTGACGTTGGGGCGCTGGAGGTGGACGCGGGTGTAGAAGTAGATGGGGATGATGGGGCATTCGTCCATCAGGATGGCCTCGGCTTTTTGGAAGAGTTCGTAGCGCTTCGCCTGCTCGCCGGTGGCCCCGGCCGCGCGCACGAGGCGGTCGTATTCGGGATTCGTCCAGCCGGTTTCGTTTTGGCCGCCGTCCTTGAGCCACATGTCCATGAAGGTGTTGGGGTCGTTGTAGTCGCCGATCCAGCCGGCGCGGCAAATCTGGTAGTTCATCGTCCGCTGCGAATCGAGATAGACCTTCCACTCCTGGTTCAGCAGCTCGACCTCGATGCCGAGGTTCTTCTTCCACATCTGCTGAATGGCCTCGGCGATGATGCGGTGGGCTTCCTGGGTGTTGTAAAGGAGCTGGATGGGGGGCAGGCCCTTGCCGTCGGGGAAGCCCGCCTCGGCGAGCAGTTTTTTCGCGGCGGCGATGTCCGTCGGCACGCGCGCGGTGCCGTTGTAGCCGGCGGTGTCGGGCGGCACGAGGCTGTGGGCGGGGAGCTGGCCGCCCTTGGTCACGTATTTCACGAGGGACTCGCGGTCCACGGTCATCGCCAGCGCGCGGCGCACGCGCCGGTTGTTGAGCGGCGGCTTGGTGGTGTTGATGCGGTAGAAGTAGACGCCGAGATACGGGTCGATCTTGAGCAACGCCGGGTTTTCCTTCTTGTAAACGTCGATCTTGGAGAGCGGCAGTGTCTCGGTGATGTGCAGGTTGCCGGCGCGGAACTCGCGCTCCTCGGTCTCCTGGCTCGTGATGCTGTGGAAGTGAATCGCGTCGAGCTTCACCGTCGCGGCGTCCCAGTAGGTGGGGCTGCGCTTGACGATGATGACTTCGTTCTCGCGCCACTCGGCGAGGACGAACGGGCCGTTGCCGACGTAGTTGCCGGGGCGGGTCCACTTGTTGCCTTGCGCGCCGCCCTTGCCGTCCTTGCTCATCGTGATGCGCTGGTAGGGGTCGCCGAACTTCGCGACCGTGGGCACGTGCACGGGAAGCCACGACGTGTGGCACATGAGCGAGAGCAGATAGGGCGTGGGCGATTCGAGGGTGAGGCTGAACGTGTGGTCGTCCGGCGCGGCGTAGCCGACCTGCGAGAAGTCCGTGAGCGTGCCCTTGTTGAAGGCCTCGGCGTTCTTCACCACGAAATGCATGTAGGCATACTGCGAGGCGAGTGACGGCGTGAGCATGCGCTTGTAGGCCTCGAGGAAATCCTTCGCCACGACGGGCTGGCCGTTGGACCACCTGGCGTTCTTGCGGAGGTGGAACGTGTAAACCTTGCCGTCGGACGAGATGTCCCACTTCTCGGCGACGCCGGGAATGGGGTGCAGGTCCTTCGGATCCTCGATGACGAGCCCCTCCTGCAACGCCATGATGAGATGATGCTCGGTGACGCCTGTGACGATCTGCGGGTCGAGGTCCGCCGGCTCCGCGCCGTTGCCCTTGTGAAGGATTTGCTCGACCTTGCCGGACTTGGCGGGCGCGGCCGTGCCTGAACCGGGGGCGGGTTCGGGGGAAGGTTGCTTCGGCGAGCAGGCGGACAGCGACAACGCGGCCGCGGCCAGCCAACACAGTGGTTTCATGCGCGTGAGGATGGCCGCGAGGAAAGGGCAAGTGAAGTTCAAACTGCCCGGCGCCGTGTCGCGCGTTCGGACCCGCCGTGCCGCAGAAATGACCGCGCCCGTGAAGAACTCGATGTTTGCCCTCGCGAACCGGCTGGGAGAGCATCGCGCATCGCCCATGCAACTCATCAACCCCGCCACCGAGGAGGCTTTCACCGAAGTCGCTACCGCCACGCCTGCGGATGCGAGCGCCGCCGTCGAGTCCGCGCAGCGGGCTTGGGAGGATAGCTGGCGCAATCTCGCGCCCGGCAAGCGCGCGGAAATCCTCTTCAACATCGCCCGCGTCCTGCGCGAGCACCGCGAGGAACTCGCGCAGCTCGAATGCGCGAACATCGGCAAGCCCATCAGCGATGCGCGGGATGAAATCGGCCTCGGCTCGCGGGTCTTCGAGTATTACGCGGGAGCCATCGGCCAGTTCTGCGGGCAGACCATCCCCGTCGCGCGCGGCGGGCTGGACTTCACCCTGCGCGAGCCGATGGGCGTGGTCGCGGCCATCGTGCCGTGGAATTTCCCATTCCCCATCGCGTGCTGGAAGGCCGCGCCCGCCCTGGCGGCCGGCAACTGCGTCGTGCTCAAACCCGCGTCGCTCTCGCCGCTCACCGCGCTGCGGCTCGGCGAACTCGCCTTCGCCGCCGGGTTGCCGCCCGGTGTGCTGCAGGTGCTCGTCGGCCCGGGTTCCGCCATCGGCGATGCGCTCGTCACGCATCCGCTTGTGCGCAAGGTTTCCTTCACCGGCTCAACGGAGATTGGCCGGCGCCTCATGGAACTCGCCTCGCGCGATTTGAAGCGCGTCTCGCTCGAACTCGGCGGCAAGTCGCCGAACATCGTCTTCGCGGACGCCGACTGGCAGCGCGCCGCCGACACCTCGCCGCTGAGCGTCTTCGCCAACACCGGCCAGGACTGCTGCGCCCGCAGCCGCGTCTTCGTCGAGCGCGGGATTTACGAGGCATTCGCCGAACGCTTCGTCGCTGCCACGAAGAAGCTTATCGTCGGCGACCCGAAGCAGGACGCAACGCAACTTGGCCCGCTCGTCTCCGCAGCCCAGCGTGCGAGCGTGGAGGACTTCCTCACCGACGCGAAGAAGTGCGGAACGAAGTTTGCATGCGGCGGCAATCGGCCCCGGGTCCAGTCATCGGCCGAAGACACCCCTCACCCGGCCTCCGGCCACCCTCTCCCCTCATCCGATGAGGGGAGAGGGCAGGGTGAGGGGTGTTCGTCGCCAAGCAAGGGCTTTTACCTTGAACCCACCGTCCTGCTGGACGTGGACAAGTCCACCCGCTGCTGGCGCGAGGAAATCTTCGGCCCGGTCGTGTGCATCGTGCCCTTCGACCACGAGGAGCAGATGCTCCGCGCCGTCAACGCGTCGCCCTACGGCCTCAGCGGCTCCATCTGGACGAACGACCTCCGCCGCGCCCTCCGCGTCGCCCGTGCCGTGCAAAGCGGCGTCCTCAGCATCAACTCGCACAGCAGCGTGCATGTGGAGGCGCCGTTCGGCGGATACAAGCAGAGCGGGCTGGGCCGGGACTTGGGCATGGCGGCGATGGAGGGGTATACGGAGGTGAAGAATGTGTATGTGGCGGAATGAGGGTGCTGCGTAATGCGTAAGAAGAAGGGTGCTTGGGCCCGGAGTCGCCCAGCACCGCATGAAGCTCCTGACCGAAGTCATCAAGCTTCTGCTGAAGATGGTTCCCGACCAGCGCGGCAGTGAGTTGCGAGAAGACCCGGTTCCCTATCGAACCGCAGCAGACAACGAAGCCGATTCCGATGCTTCAGACTTGGCCGCCTTGCTTTGCACTATCCCGATGCCATGATGCCCCGAGTCCACGCGCCTTCTGACGCATTACGCATTACGCATTACGCCCCATGACCCTCGCCCAACTCAAATCCCAGATTAAGTCCGGATTCATCGACACCGTCCTCGTCGCCTTCCCTGATCCATTCGGCCGGCTGGTGGGCAAGCGGTTCCGCGCCGACTTCTTCCTCGACTCGGTCGTGAAGCACGGGACGCACGGATGCAATTACCTGCTCACGGTGAACCTCGACATGGACCCGCTCGATGGCTTCAAGGTCGCGAACTGGGACGCGGGCTTCGGCGACTTTGTGTTCCGGGCGGACATGGACACGCTGCGAGTGCTGCCGTGGCAGCCGGGTGCGGCGTTCGTGCTGTGCGACCTAGCGCGCGAGGACGGCACGCTCGTCGCGGAAGCGCCGCGCTCCGTGCTGCGCCGGCAATTGGACTTGCTCGCGAAGCAGGGCCAGACCTGCGTCTGCGCGAGCGAGCTGGAGTTTTACCTGTTCAACCAGACCTACGAAGCCGCGCGCGCGGGCGGCTACCGCGAACTCCAGCCGTCGAGCGACTACCGGATTGATTACCACCTCATGCAGCCGACGCGCGACGAGCCGCTCATGCGCGCCATCCGCAACGGCATGTGCGCCGCGCGCGTGCCGGTGGAGAGCAGCAAGGGCGAGTGGAGCCGCGGCCAGCACGAGATCAACTTCACCTGCGCCGCCCCGCTGCCGATGGCGGACATGCACGCGCTCTTCAAGCAGGGCGTTCGCGAAATCGCCGCGCAGCACGGCAGGGCGGTGACGTTCATGGCGAAGTATGCGCCGGGCGAAGCGGGCAACTCGTGCCACATTCACATGAGCTTGTGGAGGGGTGGGAAGAACATGTTCGCGGGCGAAGTAGGCAAAAGGCGAAAGGCAAAAGGCAAAAGTGCCGAGACGACAAGCGTGGAGGGTTCCAAGCTCTTTCGACAATTCCTCGGCGGCCTGATGAAATACTCGCCGGAGCTGTGCCTGTTCTTCGGGCCGACCATCAACAGCTACAAGCGCTACCAGCCCGGCAGTTGGGCGCCGACGCGCATGGCGTGGGCGGTGGACAACCGCACGACCGGCTTCCGCGTCGTGGGGCACGACGGCTCGTTCCGCATCGAGAACCGGATGCCGGGCGCGGATGCGAACCCGTATCTCGCCTTCGCCGCGATGCTGGCGGCCGGCATGGCGGGCGTGCGCGAGAAACTGGACTGCGGCCCCGAGTATCACGGCAACGCCTACGTGGACCCGAAGCTCGCCCGCCTCCCGAGTTCCCTGCGCGCCGCGACCGGCCTCTTCGAGAAGTCCAACCTCGCCCGCACCGCCTTCGGCGACGACGTGGTGGACTTCTACACCCACCACGCGCGGCTGGAGCACGAGGCGTTCGGCAACGCCGTGACCGACTGGGAGAAGCAGCGTTACTTCGAGCAGATTTGAACGGACGCAGACCGGCGGCGTGATCCCGTGTCGAACCGCCGGCGCGATGTCCTTCGGCCCCGGCGGGCTGCTGCTCCTCACGTTCCCGCAGCCGCTCGCCCGGTGTCCCGGCTGAGTTGAGCCTGCCCTTCGTCGTGCGTAGCACTCGTCACCGCTCACGAATGCTGCCAGCCGCGGTCCGCGAGAAGTTCCTGTCCCGTGAGCGCGCGGCTCGAATCGCTCGCGAGGAAGAGAATCACGTCCGCGATTTCCTCCGGGGCGAGCAGCGTCTCGATGCACTGCGCCTCGCGGATGAGCCGCTTCACCGCGGGCGTCACGTATTCGCGAAGCTGCCGCTCGGTCATGATCCAGCCGGGCGAGACGGCGTTCACGCGGATGCCGCGCGGCCCGAGCTCGCGCGCGAGCGAGCGCGTGAAGCCGAGCACGCCGCCCTTGGTCGCGACGTAGGCGGTCATGTTCACGGGCGCCGTGTGGAAGGTCAGCGAGCAGAGGTTGATGATGGCGCCCATCCCCTCGGGCATGTGGCGCGACGCCTCGCGCGCGGTGAGGATGTAGGCGCGCAGGTTCACCGCCCACAGCTCGTCGAGGAACTTCACGGATGCGTGTTCCTGCGGCATGCGCGGATCGATGGCGGCATTGTTCACGAGCACGTGGATGCCGCCGCCGCGCGCCGCGCTTCGGGAAATCCACCGGCAGATGTCCGTCTCGCGGCGGAGGTCCACGCGCTGGAAATCCGCGCCGTGGCCGAGCTCCTTCACGAGCCGCTGCCCGGCCCGCGCGTCGGTGTCGCAAAAGAACACGCGCGCGCCGAGCCCGTGAAACGCGCGGACCGTGGCCTCGCCGATGCCGTTGGCGCCGCCGGTCACGAGGACGCAGCGGCCTTGAAGCTCCGTGTGGATCGTCATGGGAACGGGCCGAGTATGGTCAACCCGATGTGGTTGGGTAGCGGAAAATCCGCCGGCTCGCGGCCGGCAGACGCCCGTGCCCCGCTCCGTTTTCCCCGCTTGCCCCGGCGCTCGCTTCAACTAGCATCCGCCCAACCAACCCCAATCGCTGTGCCACTTTCTGACTTGCTCCGACGTGCCCGCGCCCTCTTCATCGCAATGCTCGCGGTCCCCGCGATGATCGCCTCGCTCGCGCTGCCGGCGGGCGCGGCCGACAAGCTCGACGAATGGTCGCGGATGGATTTCCGCCAGATCGTCGCGGGCTCCAAGGACAAGGTCTTCCCCACCGTCGTCTTCATCCGCTGCCTGCGCGAGAGCATGGAAGGCGGGCGCAAGCAGACGCAGGAAGTCTCCGGCTCCGGCGTGCTCATCTCCGCCACGGGCGAGGTGCTCTCCAACTGGCACGTCGTCGAGAAAGCCACCGAGGTCCGCTGCCTCCTCTTCAACGGCCACGCTTACGAGGCGAAGATCGTCGGGCTCGACAAGGACACCGACATCTCGCTGCTCCAGCTCAAGCTGAAGCCCGGCGAACCGCCGCTGCCCTTCGCGCCGCTCGGCGACTCCATGAAGCTCAAGGAAGGCGACTTCGTGATGGCCATGGGCGCGCCGTGGGGACTCTCGCGCAGCGTGAGCATCGGCATCGTGTCCTGCACGCGGCGCTTCCTGCCCGGCGTGAGCGAATACAGCCTCTGGCTCCAGACCGACGCCGCCATCAGCCCCGGCAATTCCGGCGGCCCGCTCGTCAACACCAGCGGCGAAGTCATCGGCATCAACACCCGCGGCATCATGAGCGGCGGCGACACCGGCTTCGCCATCCCCTCGACCGTCATCCGCGAACTCGTCTCGCAGATTCGCGCGCACGGCAAGATTCCGTGGAGCTGGACCGGCCTCCAGCTCCAGCCGCTGCGCGACTTCAACAAAAACATCTACTTCGACGCCACCGAGGGCGTGGTCGTGGCCGAGACCGACCCCGAGAGCCCCGCCAAGCGCGCGGGCATCCAGACCGGCGACCGCATCCTGCGCCTCAACGGCGAGAGCCTCACCGCGACCACCGAGGAGGATTTGCCCGACCTGCGCCGCCGGCTCGGACTGCTCGCGAAGGGCAAGCCCGCGAAGCTCGAAGTCGTCCGGCAGGGCAACGTGATGAACATCGAGCTCACGCCGCGCGAGAAGGGCCGCGTCGAGGGCGAGGAACTCGACTGCCCGCGCTGGGACTTCACCGTCAAGGTCATCAACCAGTTCGACAACCCCGACCTCTACTTCCACCGCACCAAGGGCGTGTTCGTCTACGGCACCAAGTCACCCGGCAACGCGCAGTCCGCCGGGCTGCAATCGCGCGACATCCTGCTCAAGATTGACGGGCAGGACGTGCTCACCCTCGACGACGTGCGCGGGCTGCACAAGAAGGCCATCGGAAACGTGGCCACCAAGCCGCGGCTCGTGTTCAGCGTGCTCCGCGGCGGCCTGCTCCGGCAGATCGTTTTGGACTTCTCGCGCAACTACGAGAAGGACTGACATCGGCCGGTTCTTCCGAAACCCCAACTCGACCATGAACACCCGCATCGCCATCACTACCCTCCTCGCTCTGCTGGCAGCATCCACGTCCGCGCAGGATTCCACCGCCGACTTGGCCGCCGTCGCGAAGAAGCTCGCCCCGTCGCTCGTGAAGGTCGAATACGAGCTCCAGTCCGACAAGGGCGACCAGCCGCGCTCGCAGTCGTGGGGCGAGCGCTGCCCGAACTGCGGCGAGTTCCACGGCAACCCGCTCGAGGATTACATCCGGCAGGAGCGCGCCGTCGAGGCTTCGGGCGTCATGCTCGCGCCGCGCGAAGTCCTCGCGCAGGACCTCGAGACGCACCCGCGCTTCATCAAGGCGATCCGCGTCCGGCACGGCGGCGCCTCCGTCGCCGCGACGGTCAAGGCCTTCGCGCGCGAGCATGACGCGGTGCTGCTTGAACTCGCCGAACCGCTCGCGGATGCGAAGCCGCTCGCGTTCGACGCCGCAAAGAAAGGCCCGTATTTCGCCGCGAGCCACAAGTTCATGAACGGCGACTGGCAGACACGCGTTTCAGGGCTCGGCGGTTCGCTCACGCTGCCCGAGCGCGGGAAGGCGTTCATCGCCGCGCCCGGCTTCGCAGTTGTCACCGACAAGTCCGGCGCCGCCGTCGGCTTCGCCACGCAGTCCGAACTGCCGCCCGACGGCTCGTGGAAAGGCCCGCCGCAGAAGTGGCCGTTCCTCACGTCCGCCGACATGGCCGCGCGGCTTGCAAAGGTCGAGAAAGATTCGCAAGGCACGTTGCTGCGCGTTCACCTGAGTTTTCGAAGCCCGAAGACGCAGACGGGCACCGGCATCGGGTTCGGCGGCGGCTTCCGCGGCGGCGGCCGGTTCGGCGGCGGGGGAAGCGACGATGAGGACATTGAGAGCGCGACCGAGCGGAACGTGATCGGCGTGGCCATCGCGCCGGACCGGTTGCTCGTGCTGTCGAACCTCCGCGCGCGCACCACGGCGCGATTGCAAAAAATCACCGTGCACCGCGGCGAGACGTCGCAGGAGGGCAGGTTCGTCGCGTCGCTCAAGGACTACGGCGCGCTGGTCATCAGCGTGGCGAAGCCCCTGCCCGCGTCGCTGAAGCTCTCGACGGCGAGCATCCTCGGCGCGAAGAACCAGCTCGTGTTCGCCGAGGAACTCACGTTGCAGGGCGACAAGCGCGTGGCCTACGCGTCGCACACGCGCATCACGACCTTTCAAGCGGGCTGGCGCGGCCAGGTGAATCCCGGCATCGAGGGCGCGACGACGACGCCGTTCGTGTTCGACGAATCGGGCGCGCTGCTCTCGCTGCCCGTTGCGCGCCGCGAGCGGTTGCAAACGGGCCGCTTCACCGGCGGCGGCGCCAGCAACGCGCGCACCGTCGCGGCAAGCCACCTCGCAGCGGTCCTCGCGGACCTCGACAAGCACAGCGACCCGAACAACACGCCGCTCAGCGAGGCGGACGAGAACCGCATCGCGTGGCTCGGCGTCGAGTTGCAGGCGCTCAACAAGGAACTCGCGCGCGTCAACGGTGTGTCCGACCAGACGGGCGACGGCCGCAACGGCGCGCTCGTGACGCACGTGTATGCGGGCTCGCCCGCGGACCAGGCGGGCATCGAGCCCGGCTGGGTGCTGCTGCGGCTGCGCTCGCCCGACCAGCCGAACGCGATCGAGCTCCAGTTGCAGGAGGACCGCGGCGGTTTCGGCGCGAACTTCCCGTGGGACCAGCTCGACCAGTTGAACGAGCGCATCTTCGACCGCCTGCCCGCGCCGTGGCCGAACGCGGAGAACCCGCTCAACCGCATCCTCACCGACCTCGGCCTCGGCTCGAAGGTGGCGGTCGAGTTCTTCGCGAACGGCAAGGCGCTGCGGAAGGACTTCGACGTGACGCCGAGCCCCGCGCACTACGAGAGCGCGCCGCGGTTCAAGTCCGAGCCGCTCGGCCTGACCGTGCGCAACCTGACCTACGAGGTGCTGCGCTACATGCAGCGCCGGTCCGACGAGCCCGGCGTGGTGATCTCGAAGATCGAGGCCGGCAGCCGCGTGTCCGTCGCCGGCATCAAGCCCTACGAGGTCATCACGCACGTCAACGACCAGCCGGTGTCCAACGTCGCCGACTTCGAGAAGCTCGTGAAACAGCCGGGCGACCTGAACTTCTCGGTGAAGCGCATGGCCACCGGCCGCCTCGTGAAAATCAAGGCGCTGGCGGCGAACTGAAACGGTGCAACCCGCGAAGCGTCAGCATCCACACCGTTGAACCCGACCCCGCCCGGTCTGCGCGGTGAGGCGCTGCGCAGAAATGCGGTTGAGCCCCGCCTGCGGCGGCGGCATCCTCGGCCACGCGCGAGCCCGAACTCCAGATGAATACGAACCAATCCGAATGTTGCGTCCTCGCGGCAATCGCCGTCCTTCTCGGCGCCTGCGAACCGAAACCCGCGCCGCCCGCAACCGCGCCCGCCGCGAAGGCCGCCGGCTTCCTCGCGCCGGGCGCCGACCCGTCCGACATGTCGTGGACCAATGGGATGGTGTGGATTCCCGGCGGCAAGTTCGCGATGGGCGCGACCGATGGGCAGGCCGATGAAAAACCAGTGCACGAGGTCGTCGTGGATGGGTTCTGGATGGACAAGACCGAGGTGACAAACGAGCAATTTGACAGGTTCGTCCGGGCGACCGGCTACATCACCGTCGCCGAGCGCAAGCCGAACCCGGAGGATTTTCCCGGCGTGCCGCCGGACAAGCTGGTGGCCGGTTCGATCGTGTTCAGTCCGCCCGACGTCGTCGGGTCGTTGCGCGATCACATGCAATGGTGGGAATACGTGGCGGGCGCGAACTGGCGGCACCCCGAGGGGCCGAAGTCGAGCATCGCCGGGCGCGAGAAGCACCCCGTCGTGCACGTGTGCTGGTTCGATGCGGTGGCGTATGGCAAGTGGGCCGGCAAGCGGCTTCCGACCGAGGCCGAGTGGGAATACGCCGCGCGCGGCGGAGTCGCCGGCGCGGCTTACATCTGGGGCGCGGAACAGAATCCGGGCGGCAAGCTGCTTGCGAACACCTGGCAGGGGCGCTTCCCGAAGGAGAACACGCTGGGTGACGGGCATCAGTTCGCCGCGCCCGTCGGCTCCTACCCTGCGAACGGCTTCGGCCTGCACGACATGGCGGGCAACGTATGGGAGTGGTGCCTCGACTGGTATCTGCCCGAATACTACGCGCAGAGCCCGAAGGACAACCCGCAGGGCCCCGACCGCAGCCACGACCCGAACGAACCCGGCATCGCGAAGCGCGTCTCCCGCGGCGGCTCGTTCCTGTGCACGGACCAGTATTGCTCGGGCTTCCGGCCCGCGATGCGGATGAAGACCTCGCCCGACACCGGCCTCCAGCACACGGGCTTCCGGTGTGTGCGGACGAAGTGAGGCGTGTTCCCCGGCGGCTTCCGACCTTTGCGCCGGGTGACTCGGGCGCCGGCTACTGCGCGAGAATTCGCCGCGTGATCCCGTTCCTGTCTTTCTTCGGCTTGAGCGCGACGGGGCCGCCGCCCTTCGGCAGGTCCACGGTGAGCGCCGCGGTGTCGCCGCCGTTGACGTAAGGCGCGTATTGCCGGCCCGGCTCGCTCATCGCGCTCACGCGCTGGCCTTCCTGCAGCGGCGACTGGATGAACGACTTGTCCGGCTTCATGCGGATGAAGTTGAACACGCTCACCGCGGGGTGCGGGTTCCCGATCTTCTTCCGGCCAATGGCGCTGTGCATTCGAGCCGTGCCTTGCTACGCTCGCCGTGTGAGCGAAGCGTTCCAGTCCATCGGCATCATCGCGGGGAGCCGCGAGTTGCCGCTCGTGTTCGCGAGGCAGGCGCGGGCGATGGGCGTCCGGCGCATCGTCGCCGCGGCGTTCGAGGGCGAGACCGACCCGGCGCTCGCCGCGCTCGTGGATGACATCGAATGGCTGCGCGTCGGCCAGCTCTCGCGGATGATCGAGACGTTCACCCGGCGCGGCGTGACGCACTGCGTGATGGCCGGGCAGATCGCGCCGCGAAACCTCTTTGACCTGCGCCCGGACCTGCGCGCGATGGCCATGCTCCTGAAGCTTCGCGAGAAAAATGCCCACACCATCTTCGGCGCGATCATCGAGGAGATGCGCAAGGACGGCGTGGACGTCGTGCCCGCGATCCCGTGGCTCAAGCCGCTGATGCCCGGCGCGGGATTTCGCATCGGCCCGAAACCGACGGACGTCCAGCGCGAGGACATCGCGTTCGGGCTGAGGCTCGCGCGTGAGATGTCGCGGCTGGACATCGGGCAGACGGTCGTCGTCAAGGACGGCACGGTGCTCGCGGTCGAGGGTTTCGAGGGGACAGACCGTTGCCTCGCCCGCGGCGGCGAGCTCGCGGGCAAAGCGGGCGGCGCCGTGGCGGTGAAGCTTGCCAAGCCGGATCACGACATGCGCTTTGACATTCCCTGCATCGGCGCGCTGACGATCGAAACGTGCGCGAAGTCCGGCGTGACCGTGCTGGCCGTCGAACCGGGCCGCACACTGCTGCTCGAGCAGGAGCGCTGCGAGCAACTCGCGCACGCCGGCGGCGTGACCGTGGTGACCACGGATTGAGCAGTGACTTGTCGCAGCGCGACAAATTCCGCCTGTTTCATCCGTTCGACCACGGGTTGCCTTCGCCGCGGACTCCGCACAGACTTCGCGCGTGACGCCTCCCCGCACCGGTTACTTCACCGGGACTTATCGCTCCGCGGTGGACGACTCGACGCAGCCGTTCGCCGCGTGGGTGCCGCGGACTTACTCGCGCCGTCGCGCGTATCCGCTCGTGGTGATGCTGCACGGGATGGACGGCGACGAGCGGATGATTCCCGGGCAGTGTTTCCGCATGCACGAGCGCGGGTTTCGCGAGGATGTGATTGTCGTGAGCCCGTTCGGTCGCGGCGACATCGGCTTCCGCTACATGGGCGAGACGGATTTTTGGGACGTGGTGAACTGGGTCCGCGACCGCTATCGCGTGGACGCGCGTCGGCAGTATCTCACCGGCCTCTCGATGGGCGGCTTCGCGACGTGGCGGCTCGCGTGCAAGTATCCGGCGCAATGGGCCGCGGTGGCGCCGATTTGCGGCGGCGGGCATCGCGCCGCGCTCAAGTCCCTGCGCCGCGTGCCCGTGTGGTGTGTTCACGGCGACCTCGACGAGCTTGTGCCGGTGGAGCGGTCGCGCCGCCTCGTGGATGAGCTGCGCCGGCTCAAATTCACGGTCCGTTACGACGAGCTCGCGGGCTGGGGGCATCACTCGTGGGAATGGCTCTACAACCCGGAGCGCAGTCGCGACTCGCTGGTGGATTGGTTCCTCGAGCACCGCCGGCCCGTCCCCGCGCCGCGCGTTCGTGCGCCGCGCGCGGAGCCGGGGTTCAAGAATCTGTTTCACGACCGCCTCATCATCAGCCATCCGTCGGCATCGCCGGTGCCGCGCGAGGCCGGACTGCTTCGCGCGGAAGCGCAGCGCATCGCGGAATTTCGATTCGGCGATTACCCGATGAAGAGCGGGCGGCTCCTGGTGAAGACGGACGCGGAGGTGACGCGAGCCGATTTGCAAGGCGCGAGCCACCTGATGCTCGGCCGCACGGACAACCATCGCTGGCTCAAGGCGGCGTCGCGCAAGCTGGTCGCACGGCACGCGCGCGGTTTGTTGTGGGCGGGCGGGCGGAGCTACATCGGCAAGACGCTCATCGCCGCGACGCGCCAGCAAAGCCCTTGGAATGCCGGGCGGCAGCTTGGCGTGATGACCTACCAGCAGGTGAACCTGATGGACGGCGCGGCGGAGTTGTTCTGCGGCTGGCAGCACGAACTGGCGGACCTGAACCTTTACGACGCGCAGTCCGCGCGGTTCGTCTTGAAGGCGTAGGGGTGGAACGGCGGAACGGGAGGACCACCAGCCCGGCCCGCTATCCGGCCCGATGCCACAGTTCGAAGTGGAGCAGCGCGGCGACGACGAGCGAGTGCCGGACCTTTCCGGAGGAGACGAGCGACGCGATCTCCGCTGCGGGAATCAGGCGCGTGGCGAGGTCCTCGCCGCAGTCGGGTTCGACCGTGCCCGTTGGCCGGCAATCCTCCACGAGCACGGTGTGGACGGTGTTGCCTTGAATCGCGGGATTGGCCCACACGGCGCCGATGACGCGGGCACGGGAGCCTTCGTAGCCGGTTTCCTCGCGCAACTCGCGCACGCCCGTCGCGACGGGGTCAGTCTCGTGCGGGTCCATGACGCCGCCGGGGATTTCGAGTTCGACGGTGTTGGTGCCGTGGCGGAATTGCTCGACGCACACGAGCCCGCCTTCGGGCGTGAGGGCGATCACGTTCACCCAGTCGGGGCATTCGAGCACGAAGAAGTCATGTTCGGCTCCAGTCCGCGGCGAGCGCTTGAAGTCGCGCCGGACCTTGAAAATGCGGTGGTCGCCGAGCGGCTCGGAACGGAGGAGTGGCCAGGGGAGGGGCATTGGGGATTGCCGATTGCCGATTGCCGTTTGCCGATGGCCGATGGAGTCGACGGCACCCAGCCAAGCCGCGGACGGAGGGTCAGACGCCGGCTTCGGCGCGGCCCATGATCCGCACGGACTGCATCCCGACGCGTTGGACGGGTTTGCTCTTCTCGCCGCCGCCGCCGCGAACCGTCGGCAGGTCTCCGATCGCAAGCAGCACATCCTCGCCGGCGACGAGCGCGCCGAAGGCCGTGTATTTGCCGTCAAGGAAGCTCGCCTCATCGAGGCACACGAAGAACTGGCTGCCCGCCGAGTCGGGATCCGAAGACCGCGCCATCGAGAGCACGCCGCGGACGTGCGGCCGGTCGTTGAACTCGGCCTTGATCTGGTAGCCGGGGCCGCCGGTGCCCCAGCGGGGTTCCATCGCGGGGTTCTTCGTCAGCGGGTCGCCGCCCTGGATCATGAAGCCCTTCATGATGCGGTGAAACGCCGTGCCGTCGTAGTAGCCGGACTGAGCGAGCTTCTTGAAGTTGGCGACCGTGTTCGGCGCGACGTCGGTCCAGAACTCGGCGATCATCTGGCCGTGGTCGGTGGTGAAGACGGCGACTTCGTTGGCGTGGCTCAT
>VHCN01000031.1 GCA_016871675.1 Verrucomicrobiota bacterium | reverse complement strand
AGGGAGAAGTGCGGAAGTTTCGCGTCGCGTGAACCACCTATGCTAAACACCACCCTCGATCTCTCCCGCTCCGGCAAGCAGCAGGGCTTCCTCCAAGTCCCTTGGTCCCACAACCTCGGCGGCTGGGCGAACATCTTCATCCCTTGCACCATCGTCGCACGCGGCAAAGGCCCGACTGTCCTCATCCTCGCCGGCAACCACGGCGACGAATATCAGGGCCAGATTGCCATCATGAAACTCGCGCGCGAACTGACGCCCGCGATGGTCAACGGCCGCCTCATCCTCATTCCCTCGCTCAACTTCCCCGCCGCTCGCGCCGCCACGCGCCTCTCGCCCGTGGACGGCATGAACATGAACCGCGCCTTCCCCGGCTCGCCCGAGGGCGCGGTCACCAGCCAGATTGCCCACTACCTCACGACCGTTCTCTTTCCCCTGAGCGACGTGGTCATAGACATCCACTCCGGCGGCCGCAGCATGGAGTTCGTCCCGTGCTCGACGATGCACCTCGTCGCCGACCGCGCGCAACGCCGCCGGATGCTCGACGCCATGCTCGCGTGGAACGCCGACTTCGCCTTCCTCTACGCGGACATCGCGGGCACGGGCCTGCTGCCGGTCGAGGCGGAGAACCAGGGCAAGCTCGTCGTCACCACGGAAATGGGCGGCGGCGAATGCATCCCCGCCGACGTGCACCGCATCACGCAGAGCGGTCTGCGCAACGTCCTCATTCACCTCGGCGCGCTCAAAGGCCGCGAGCAGACGCGCAAAAAACTCGGCCTGCCGCCGGTCATCCTCACCCAGGCGTTGCATCGCGAGGACTATTTGCTCGCGCCCGAGTCCGGCAT
Source organism: Verrucomicrobiota bacterium (assembly GCA_016871675.1). Lineage (NCBI taxonomy): Bacteria > Pseudomonadati > Verrucomicrobiota > Verrucomicrobiota bacterium. The sequence continues at coordinate 36,865 of VHCN01000031.1, read as the reverse complement.
CTTTGAAATCGGCCTCGACCTCGGCGCGAAAGTGAAACGCGGCCAGACCGTCGGCTTCATCCATCACCTCGAACGCGCCGACCGCGCCCCCGAGCCGCTCGTTGCGCAGTCCGCCGGCTACCTCATCACCCAACGCGCCCCGTGCCTCACCCAGCAAGGCGATTGCGTCGCCGTCATCGCGCAGCGCGTGAGCGAGCGGGAAGTGATGGAAGGGTGAAAGAGGCAGGGCGGCAGTCCGCTGCCTGCCACCTCAGAGATTCGCCAGCAATTCCACAAGCGTGAGGTCCGCCTGCTTGAGGATGGATTGAAGCGTCTTCGGACGGATTTCGCGGTGCACCGGCACGCGCGGATGCCGGCCACCTTTGGCGTAGTGGCGGTGGGAACCGGTCTGCCGCTGGAACACGAAGCCAAGCCGCTTCAATGCCCGGCAGACCTCATCGCCCGAGAGGTTTGCGGCCCATCCGAGTCGCCTCCGCCTCCCGCTGGCGCTCACGGACCTCCGTTGCCGACTTGTCGGGAACCGCCCGTGCTTCCGGCAACAGTTTCATCTCCGTTTCAACCAACTCAGCGCGAGCCTTGGCAATCTCCTGCGCGAGCGTCGGCCTGTCCTCGGCTCCGAGCGCCGCCACGAGCGACCAAGCCAACGCAAAGAAAATGCAGGAGCCCGGCCGGTTCATAAGTCACTACCTCTTCACCCACTCGATGCAGTTCACAAGCAGCGTCTTGAACTCCGGCAGGTCATGGGCGCGGGCGTCGTGGCCGAGGGTGAGTCCGGCGATGCGGGCTTTCGCGTGCTTCACCACGAAGACTTGCGGATAGGTGCCGGGCCGCTGCGTCGAAGTCGCGGTGGCGAGGATTTCGATGGGCGTGCCCGTGGTGTCGGGCGTGTAGTAGTAGAGTTCGTCGGTGATGCGGAACGTCGCCGGGACGCCTTTCATGATGGGGTGCGCGCCGTTGGTGACCTTCACCTCGTATTCGCCGAGGCGGTCGTGTCCGCGCGAGCCGCCGCCGGCCAGCTCGCGGTTGTATTCGGGCCAGTCGCGGTAGTTATACCAGACGCCCGCGTGCAGCAGCACCAAGCCCTTGCCCGCCGCGACGTGGTCGAAGAGCGCCTTGCGCGCCTCGGGCGTGGTGAACGCGGGCGTGTTCACGCTGAGCACGAGGACGTCCACGGTTTTCACGTGGTCCACGAAGTCCAGCGGGCTCTCGGTGTAGTTCACGGAAAACTTCGCGGCCTTGAGCGTGGCGACGTCGGCGAGGTTGAAGAAGCGCTGGAAGTCGTGCGAGCTGCCGCCACCGATGAGCAGCACCTTCGTGCCCGCGCCCCACTCGATCGTTGCGGCGCGCGGCGGAAGCGCGGCGGGCGCGGCCTCGGCGGCCTTCTTGCCTTTCTTCGGCGCGTCCGGCGCGGCGGGCGCGGGCGCGGGCGCGGGCGCGCCGGCGATGGGGTCCGCGCTGAAGTCCGCGGTCACCGCGAGCGTGGTGGGCGCGACGATGCTCGCCGCGCTGGCGAAAGTGAGTTTCTCAATCACGCCTGCGCCCGTGAGCTTGCGGCTGGCGAATCGCACCTGCGTGCCGTTGCCGCCGATGCCGCGCACGAGCTTCGATTCGGGCACATCCACCTCGCGGATGTAGTCGGCGATGTCCTCGCCGTTCTTGAAGGAGAGTTCCTCGGTCTTGCCGCCCGCGTAGTGCACGGTGACTTTGAGCGATGATTCCTTTGCCTGGCCAAACGGGAACGCCCAGCCGCCGACGTTGCCGAGGAAGTGCAGTTGCTTCGCCGCGAATCCGAGCTTCGCCTCGACGGCCTGCGGGAAGGTTTTCTGCGCGTAGGAATTCGCCGGGCCGCCCTTGAGGACCATGATGTTCCGGCCGCTGGGCGCGCGCGCGGGATCCACGACGTTGAAGGGCACGCCGAACGCGGCGATGACGCCGGACCTGGCGAGCGGCAACGCGCCGCCGCCGGGCTCCTTGGCCAAGTAGAGGCCGTCGCGCGTGTTCGCGGTGAACGCCGCCGCGAGGTCCACGAAGCGGAACCGAGAGTCGCCTTCGCACATGAAGGCTAGGATGTCGCGCAGGGCCTCGGCGCCGAGCGCCTCCAAGCCCTCGGGCATGAGCGAGCGGCCCGTGCTGCGGCGCGACTTGATCGTGGACTTTAGGATTTCCTTCTCGCCTGCGGCGTTGGCGAGGGCGACGAGCTGGTTGTTCTCGCGGGTCAGGATGCCGTCGTGCTGCTCGCCGTCGTTGGTCTCGATGGCGACGGCGACAAACGCCGCATCCACCTCGCGGTTCGGGTCGATGATCTGCCCGAGCAGTTCGGCGGGGCCGTGCGCGCCCATGCCGGTGAGCGGCGGGCCGACGCGCTTGCCGAGGTCGCCGAGTTGGTGGCAGTTGGCGCAATTCGCAATGAACAATTCCCTGCCCTTCGCGACGCTGCCCTTCTTCTCGACTTCGGGTGTGAGCTTCGCGATGAGCGCGTCCTTCTGCTTGCCTTCGTCGCCACGCAATTTCTGCCACAAGTCGGCGGCGCGCCGCGCGACGTCGGCATTCGGCGCGTAACGGAGGCGGTGCATGTTCGCAGGTCCGAGCGACTCGGGCCGGATGGCGCCGCTCTCGAGCGCGGCGACGAGCGCGAGTGTCCAGTCGTTGCGCCGCAGCAGCGTGTTGAACGCGAGCGGCTGCAATTCGGTGTTCAGGCCGGGATACGCCGAGGCGAGGCTCGCGCCCACGCTCGCGTCCGCAAGGTCGCCGAGTGATTCGATGACGCGGCGCTTGAGGCCGGCCGGCGCGTTGCCGGCGAGAAGTTTGGTGACGGCGGGGAGGATGTCCGGGTTGCCGGCGCGAAGCCCGAGCAGGTTTGGCACGAGCGCGGCGCGGGTGGATTCGCCGAGGCTGGCGTCGCCGAGTTTCGCCAGCAGCGACTTGACCTGCGTGGCGAGGATGTCCTTGAGCGCGCCCGTTGTGTCCCACTTGGCGATATACGGCAGCGCGGCGGCGGCGACGCCAGCGTCGGGCGAGGCGGAAAGATTGCGCAGCGCGGCTTCGAGGGCGGCGTCCCAGGGGGGAATCTCAGCGAGCTTGAGCGCGGGAGCGAGGCTCTCGAGCAGGCTGGCCTTGAGGGCGTTGTCGGGCTTGCCCGCGAGCGAGACGATGAGCTCGGCGGACTGGAATGGCGAGTTGGCGACGTTGCCGCTGAGTTGGCGCACGAGCGCGGTGAGTTCGGGCTTGCCGCTTGCGAAGGCGGCATCGAGAAACGCCGCGGGTGACTTCGAGGCGACTCCAAGGAACGCGGCCTGCGACCATCTGTCTTCGAGCGCCGGATATGCCGTGACCAACCCGGCGACGTCGGCAGCGGTGATGTCTTGTGACGCGAGCGCGACGAGCGCGTCAAGTCGCACGCGCGGGTCGGTGTCCTTCGCGAGCTTGAGCGCGGCGGACTTGACGTTGCCACCGGGGGGCGCGGCGACCGCGGCGGCTTTCATCGCGTTCTTGCGGAGCGCTGCGTCCCTGTCATTTGCGGCGGCAGTGAGCGTTGGCGCGTCGAGTTGCCTCAACTGCGCGAGCGCCCACAGCGCGGCCACACGCGCCTGCGGCGGCTTCTGCGAAGCGACAAGTTGCTTCAACGCGGGCGCGGCGTCTGCCTTGCTGCCTTCGGCGAGCAGGCGGACGGCGTTCATGCGCACGTGCTGGTTGGCGTGGTCGAGTGCGGCGACGAGTTCGGCGCTGCCGGCCTTCGCGAGGTTCGGCGCCGCGAGCTTTTGCGCGTCCTTGTGGTCCACGCGCCAGAGCCGTGCGTAGTAATGGTCGCGGTCGGGGCGGATGGCGGCGTTGCGCGGACCGTGCTTGGGGCCGCGCGTGTCGTTGTGGATGACGGCCTGATTGTAGAAGTCCACGACATACACGGCGCCGTCCGGGCCGGTGCGCACTTCGATCGGGCGGAACCACAGGTCCTTGCCCGCGATGAACTCGACCGTCTCGCGGCCCGGAGCGCGCGCGGCGGTGTAGGTCACGCCGGATTTCGTTACGATCGCATCGTGGACGATGTTGATGGTGGGTTCGGTGGTGAAGTAGCGGAAGTTCCACGCGGCAGGCCACGAGCCGCCGTCGTAGATGACCGTGCCCGCCGCGGCGGTGAAGCGCCCGACCTGGTCAATCTGCACATACGGAAGCGAGTCGTAGGGGATGAGTGGAAACGTCTGCACGCTTTTCTCCGCAACGAAGAAACTCGTCGTGCCGGGGATGCGCCCGCGCGAGAGCTGCCCCTCGCTCATCACGACGTGCATGAGCAGGTCGCCGCTGGTCGGTTGCGTCCAGAAGACCTCGTTGTCCCAGGAGATTTGGAGGCCCCACGTGTTGCCGCCCTTGCTGGAATGCTGCTCGAAGGCCGAACCGTCGGGCTTGAAGCGCACCACGCCCGAGCCGGCCGCGCCGAAGTGCTTCGAGCCGTCGCCGCTCGTCACGTCGCGCGTGCCGCTGTAGCCGTGTGTCGCGTATATCCAGCCGTCGAAGCCCCAGCGCAGGTTGTTGATGACGGCGTGCGTGTCGCCGAAGCCGAGATTCGTGTAGAGCTTCGTGGCTTTGTCGCAAACGCCGTCGCCGTTCGTGTCTTCGAGCCACCACACGTCCGGAGCGGCGGCGGCGATGACGCCGTTCTTGTGCAGCACGAAGCTCGTCACGCGCTCGAGTCCGCCCGGCACGCCGTGCGCGAAGTCGGCGAAGACCTGCTTCTTGTCCATCACGCCGTCGCCGTTCGTGTCGGTGAGAATCGAGATTCGATCGAGCGCGTCGCGCGCGTAAGTCCTGCCATCGTCGGAGAGCTTGTCGTCCTTCTGCCAGCGCTGGACGTAATCGGTGCGCGGATTCACCGAGCGGCCGTCGGGATACTCAGGCGTCTCGGCGACCCACATCCGGCCGGCGGCGTCCCAATCCACGTTCATCACCTTGTTCACGAGCGGTTCACTCGCGACGAGCGAGACCTTGAATTCCGGATGCACGACGAGCTGCTTGAGCGAATCCGCCGGACGCGACGGCCCGCCCGCGGGATAGAGCAGCGAGTCGAGCTCGTCCTTCTTCACGAACTCGTTTACGTCCGCTCGATGGCCCGCCCACGCGATGCCGCGCAACAGCACGGCGCGATAGTGCGGCAGGTTGAACGTGGCGTTCTTGTGGCCGGGGATGCTGACGAATGCGCGATACGGCTTGCCGCCGTCGAGCGCGCGCTCGTAGGTCCACATCTGCGGCGCGAGGTCGTAGACCGTCACCTTGCCTTTCGCGGGCTGCGCGTTTTTCTGGTTGCGCCGGCTCTCGGACATGTTCGGCGTGTAAGCCGCGGCGAGCACGCGCGCGTCGGGCGAGAGGTCCATGTCGTAGTAAATCTCGTCGTCGAGGTCGAAGTTCGCCGTGCCCGCGGAGATGGGATGCGTGCGGTCCACGTAATAGAGCGCCATCGGGCCTTCGAGCCACTTGGTCGAGCCGTGAACCCACGAGCCGCCGATGACGGATTTCCAGTGCGCGGAGTTGTCCGGGATGGACCGGGTGGGCACGGTGGCCGTGTGCAGCACGACGAGCCCGCCGCCGCGCTTGAGGAAGGCATCGAGGCCGTCGCGCAATGGTCCGGGCGGAAAGCCGCCGCCGTCCTGGGCATACATCACGAGCACGTCGGTTTGGGCGAGCTGCCCGGCGGTGGGCAGTTCGAGGCCACCTTCGACCTTCATGCCACGGTCGGTGAGCAGCTTGGTCCAGTCACCGAGGAAGCGCGGGTGCGCGTGGACTTCCTGGCCGCGGTTGGAGGCGTTCGCGCGGATAAAGACGCGCAACGGCTCGGCGGCGTTGAGTTGAATGCCGGTCAATCCGAGCGAGACGAGGAGGACGAAGCTGTGGAGTTTCATTTCAAGAAGCGGTTGCACGGAGAATAACGGTGCGCAGGACTTTGCCAATGGTTTTGCGGAACCGAAGATCACGGAGGAGCGCGACGCCGTCACCGCGAACCACCGGGGGCTACGTTACCGGAGGGAATCCCTTCCGAATCGACGCCCACGGTTCTTCTGTCGAGACGTCCACGATGCCGGGTTCGGCGGCCTTCGCCGGCGAGAGGATGGCGAGGAAGACGAGCTTCTCGGCGAAAGGATTGAACGTGCCGTGGACTTCACCCATCGGGATGAACGCCATCTCACCGGGCCCGAGAATGCGGTGTTCCCGGCCGACCCACTGTTCCGCGCGACCCGATATGATGAAGATGATCTCCTCGCGCGTGGGATGCGTGTGAAACGGGTGGCAGCGGCCGGCATCCATGTTGGCGCGCACCAAAAGCAGGTGTTCGTTGGCGACGACATCGCCGCGGCACATCCACTCCTCGAGCGTCCACGGTGAGAGGAAGTTCACGGCGTCGGCGGCGGTGACGAACCGGCGGTCTTTGATTCCCATGCGCGAGGAATAGCAGTGCGAAGCCCGGCGGGCAGCAAGATTCTTGGATTCGAGGAAGCACAACAGCGCAAATCCGGCAGGATTCCGCCTGTCGCTTGTCGGGTGACGCCGATGCCTTGGTGTGACGTTCCCACCCCCGTTGATGCAAACTCGATTCGACAGCCCTTCGCTCCCCTGCTTCGGCCGCTGCCAATCGCTCCGATTAGACCGCCGCCGGCCTTGACACCACAATTAGCTGTGTGTTACGAACTGACCCGCCACATTTAGCAGTAGTCAGCGGTGTTTTGCCGTTCCGAACCTCATGCGCTGCCCGAAGTGCGGTTGTCTCGAAGACAAGGTGATTGACTCACGTGCCTCACGCGAGGGCACGGCGATCCGGCGCCGTCGCGAGTGCATGAAGTGCATCCACCGCTTCACGACCTACGAGCAGATCGAGCGCGCGACGCTGATGGTGCTCAAACGCGACGGGAGGCGGGAGCCCTTCTCGAAGGACAAGCTCGCCACAGGCATCGGGCGCGCGTGCGAGAAGCGCCCCATCAGTCCACAGGCGATCGAGGATGCCGTCGAGCGGATCGTCTCCGACATCACGGACAAATACGACGCCGAGGTGCCGGGCATGGCGATCGGCGAGCGGGTGATGCAGGAGCTTCGCCAGCTCGACGAGGTGGCCTACGTGCGGTTCGCGAGCATTTATCGGCGGTTTCAGGAACCCGACGACTTCGTTGAAGCCGTCAAGAAACTGGAGGTGAAAGTTGATACTGCTACATTCCCACTGCCTGGCATTTGAACAGCCGGACGGCACCGCCATCCCTTGTTCCGCGGAACAAATCACCGTTGAGGTCATGGGCGAGGCGGCCAACGGCGTCCACTCCGACCTCGTGCGCCACGCGGCGGCGACGGTGCTCTACTACTTCAAGAACGAGCTCGGCCGGTCCACGATCACGATGGCGGAGTTCATCAGCGCGCTTGAGCGCGTGCTGCAGGGCTTCGGCTTGGAAGTGAAGGCCGCGGGACCGGCTGTGAATTCTGCGGTCGCCCCGGCGCCCGACCGCGGCGTGATCGAGTGCGACCTGCGAACGCTCGCAACCGTTTCGTCGGGCGCGTTCGAGCTGGGTTTCTTCCCGCGCCTTCGGGACGAACTGCGCGGCCGGCTCGCCACGCATCCGCGCGTGCTGCGGTTCAGCGGGCTGAGGCCCTGCGTGAAGACCCTCGCGGGCGCGAAGCGTTGGTGCCCGCGATGCCATCGGTTGAGCGACCAGATCGTGGGCTACCTCCGGGAGTGCCTGCACCAGCAGCACGAGGAGGAATGCGCACTCGTGGTGTGCTGAGGGGCCGCACGCGCCCGGCGCTGCTCACGACGCCACAAAGGGCAATCAGTCGTGGGCGACCGCCAGCTCACCCGGATACCACGGATGCTCCGTCCGAAGCTGCGGGTCGCCCACGGCGGCGTGGCCGCGGGCCGCGAGGCATCCGGCCAACAAGGCGAGCGCGAGATATGCCGCGCGGCGCGTTACAGGTAGTTTCATGATCGCGGCAATCCTAGCCTCAACGACCGTTGTCGCCAGCGCGTCACGCCGCGAACCGGTCCGGGCTGAGCAGCGAGAGATCCATCGACGGCTGCTTCCCGTCGAGCAGTTCGCCGACAAGCCTGCCCGTAACCGGCCCGAGGCTCAGGCCCGTCATCGCGTGGCCGGTGGCGATCGTGAGATTTGGGCACTTCGCGGTGCGGCCGAGATACGGCAGGCCGTCGGGCGACACGGGCCGCAAGCCGCACCACGGTTGGACACTCTCGAAGTCCGACTCCGTGAAATCCGGGAAGTAGCGGCGCGCAGACTTGATGATGCCACGGACGCGCAAGGGGTTGATGTCGTGATCCAGCCCGCCGATTTCCATCGTGCCGCCGAAACGGAGCGACGAACCCATCGGCGTCACCGCCACGCGCGCCTCGGTGAGGATGGAGCAGAGCTGCGGAAGCTGGCGCGGCCTCGGCAACGTCAGGCTGTAGCCTTTGCCGGGCAGCATCGGCAGGCGCAGGCCGAGCGGGCGCGCGAGCTGCGGGGACCACGAGCCACCCGCGAGGACGAACTCGTCCGCCTCGATGTCGCCGGTGGATGTGCGCGCGGCGGCGAGCCGCGGCGTGGCGTCTTGCGCGTGGCTCGCGAAGCCGGTGACGTCAGAGTTCCAACGAAACTGCACGCCAAGCTGTTCGCACTTCGCCTGCAACGCAGCCATGAAGCGGCGCGGGTCGAGGTGGCAGTCCTTCGGAAAGTAAATCGCCCCGGCGACGTCCATGCGCGCATCGGGGTCGAGCGCGGCGGCTTGCTTCGCGTCGAGGACTTCCGCGGGAACGCCGACGCGGTTCGCCCGGTCGGCGAAGTGCGCCTCCTCGTCGAGGACGGCGGGCGACTTGCAGAGCATCAGCAAGCCGCGTCGAACGAGTCCGAAGTCTGCGAGCGACGTGTCCGCCAGCTCCTCGAACAACGCGCGGCTGGCGAGGTTCAGTTCCGCAAGCACCGGCGCGGCGCGGTCGACGTGCGCTGCGTTTGCGGCGCGGAAGAATTTCCAGCCCCAGCTCAACAACTCGCGGTCGAGACGCGGCTTGATGTAGAACGGCGATTCGGGGTTCCACATCCACTTGAGGCCGAGCGCAACCATGCCGGGCGCGGCCAACGGCACGAAGTGGCTCGGCGTGATCATCCCCGCGCTGCCGTGAGCGCAGGTGTCGTGGTCGGGCGCGCCGCGCTCGACGAGCGTGACGCGGTGGCCCGCCGTTGCCGCGTAATAGGCCGAGCACAACCCGATGACGCCGCCGCCGATGATGAGGACGCGCCGCGCCATCAGGGATTGTCCAGTGCCGGCATCGGGAAGTCCTTCGCCGGGACGTGCTGGCTGCGCATGAGGGCAAGCATCTTCGCGACGATTTCGGGGTGCTTCGCGGCGACGTCGGTCGTTTCCTTCGGGTCGTCGCGGAGGTTGTAGAGCTTGAGGCTCAAGTCGGGCGCGGCGGGCGCGGCTTTCGGCGCGGCCTTTTTCGCAGCGACGGGGCGGAGATTCTGTCGCAGTCCCTTCCAGTCGCCGATGCGGATGCACTGCTGGCCGCCGTAGCCGGGGAATTCGCGGTAGAGAAATGCGCGTTCCGGCTGCTTCTGCCCCAAGAGCGTCGGGGCGAAGCTGATGCCGTCAATGTCGCCTGGCGTGGCGTCCTTTGCGCCGGTGAGTTCGAGAAGCGTGGGCATCCAATCCTCGAACCCCGTCACGCGTTCGCTCACCTGGCCGGGCCGGATGCTTCCCTTCCACCGCACGATGCCCGGGACCCGGAAGCCGCCTTCGAACAGTGTTCCCTTGCCGTCGCGCAGCCCGCCGCTCGAGTTGAAGAATGCCGCGTCGGTGCCCGCGAGACCTTGGAGACGGCCGTGAAGCGGGCCGTTGTCCGACGTGAAGATGAAGAGCGTGTTCTCGTCGAGGCCGAGGTCGGCGACGGTTTTCATGAGCGCGCCAATCTCGCGGTCCATGCGCGTGACCATCGCGGCGTAGGCGGCGCGCGGCGTGAAGTGCGGGAGGTAGCCCCTGCCGCCGGCGTAGGGCGGGTCGTCGAACTTGCCGAGGTATTCCGCGAGCGAGTCGTCCGGCACCTGGAGCGCGAGGTGCGGCACGGTCGTCGGCGCGTAAAGGAAGAAGGGCTTCCCGCGGTTGTCGCGCACGAACTGCCGCGCCTGCTCCCAGATGAGGTCCGAGGAATACTCGGTGCCCTTGAAGCGCGCATAGGACTTCGGGTCTTTCGGATCTTCGCCGGGTTTGAAGGTGTCGGCGGAAGGGAACGCCGGGTTCTTCAGCGCCACCTTCCTGTCGTTGTCCCAGAGATGCGTCGGATAGAAATTGTGCGCGACGCCCTGGCAATTGTAACCGAACCAGCGCGTGAAACCCTGCTTGAGCGGCTCGCCCGTGCTGTCCGGCCCGCCGAGGCCCCACTTGCCGAAGCCGCCGACCGCATAGCCGCGCGATTTGAAGAGCTTCGCCATCGTGACCGTGTCCGCGGGAATCGGCCACTGACCCTCCGGCGGCGTCGAGCGATTGTCGCGGATGAACGCGTGACCGGGGTGCTTCCCCGTCATGAGCACGCAGCGGGACGGCGCGCACACGGCGTTGCCCGAGTAATGGTGCGTGAAGCGGATGCCCTCGGCCGCCATGCGATCCACGTTCGGCGTGCGGATGATCTTCTGGCCGTAGCAACCGAGGTCGCCCCATCCGAGATCGTCGGCGATGATGAAGACGACGTTGGGCGGACGCGGCGCGGCGATCGCCGGCCCGGGGCAAAGTCGCACGCACGCAAGGAAGGCGGAGAGCAGCAAGGTCGCACGCATGACGCGACGATGGCAGAGGTGGCGGAGTTTGGGAAGGGAGTCCGTCGCGGTGTTTGCCTTGCGCCGCGGTTTCAGTATCGTCGCGCCCATGCGCCACGCCACGGTTGACTCCAAACTCTTCGTCGAAAACCGCCGGCGCCTCGCCGCGCTGATGCGGCGCAACAGCGTCGCGGTCCTGAACGCCAACGATGTGCTTCCCACCAATGCCGACGGCTCGCTCATGCTCGTGCCGAACTCGGACCTCTTCTACCTCGCGGGCATCGAGCAGGAGGAGAGCGTGCTCGTGCTCGCGCCCGATGCCTTCGACCCGGGGCTCCGCGAGGTGCTTTTCCTCCGCGAGCCGAACGAGCTGCTGAAAATCTGGGAGGGCCACAAGCACCCGAAGGACGAGGCGCAGAGAATCTCCGGCATCAAGACGGTGAAGTGGCTCGGCGAGTTCCGCACCGTGTTCCGCCAGCTCATGTGCGACGCCGAGCGCGTGTATCTCAACTCCAACGAGCACAAGCGCGCCGCCGCCGAGGTGGAGACGCGCGACGAGCGCTTCGTGCGCGAATGCCAGCGGCTGTTTCCCCTGCACCAGTATCACCGGCTCGCGCGGCTCATGCACCAGCTCCGCGTCGTCAAGTCACCCGCCGAACTCGAACTCATCCGGCAGGCCGTCGCCATCACGGACGCGGGCTTCCGCCGCGTGCTCAAGTTCACAAGGCCCGGTGTGAACGAGTGCGAAGTCGAGGCCGAGTTCGCGCACGAGTTCATCCGGCGCCGCGGCAAGTTCGCCTACAACCCCATCATCGCCTCGGGCGCCAACGCCTGCGTGCTGCATTACAACCAGAACGACCAGCCTTGCAAAAAGGGTGACTTGCTGCTGCTCGACGTCGCCGCCAGCTACGCGAACTACAACTCCGACCTCACGCGGACCATCCCGGTCGGCGGACGTTTCACGCGGCGGCAGCGGCGCGTGTATGACGCCGTGCTGCGCGTGATGCGCGCGAGCATCGCGGGCGCGACCGTCGGCAAACTCGCGCGCGACTGGCTCAAGGAATCTCAGGCGATGATGAACGAGGCGTTGCTGCAACTCGGCCTGCTCACCTCGCGCGACATCAAGAAACAGACCGCCGACGAGCCCGCGTGCCGCAAGTATTTCATGCACGGACTCGGCCATCCGCTCGGGCTCGATGTGCACGATGTCGGTTTCGCATCGCAACCGTTCGCGCCCGGCTGGGTGCTCACCGTCGAGCCCGGCATCTACATTCCGAAGGAAGGCTTCGGCGTGCGGCTGGAGAACGACATCCTCGTGACGGAAAGCGGCCCGGTGGATTTGATGGCGAAGATTCCCGTCGAGGCGGAGGAAATTGAAGATGTCATGAGCCGACGGTGACGGTCTGGCGATACTCATGCCGGAAGGCCTCCGCACTCCCAAGGCGGCGGGTTAGCGGGGAGGCGGAGGCTTGGGAGACAATCGCGAGCCTTCGTGGCTCGTGGAACCTCACTCTTTGAGCGCATGGGCGGTTTGGTGACGTGGATTTTTCTCGATGCTACGGTCGAAGTCGGCAAGGCTGCGCCCGTTCCCAAGCTCATGCGCGACGCGGAACGTCCGGGTCGCGCAGTGCCGCGCCTCGGATAAAATGTGATGCCATGAATTCAACTGCGAAACTGTGGGGGCAGGGTGCCCGCCGTCACGAGGCCGGAGCGCTCAACCCGTGTCGTGGTGCCGCACGGAGTCTCGTGGCGAGCGCCTTGCTCGTTCTCGCGCTGCTTGCGACCTCCGCGACGGCACAGGACCGGCTCAAGACGATGCCGGGTTACGACCGGTTCACGAAGATGAGCCGCGAGGGCGCAGATGCGGTGAAGCCCGGCACGCTGTCCGTGACGTGGCTCGACGGCGGCAAGGCGTTCCAATACTCGAAGGACGGCAAGCGCTGGCGCTTCGACATCGCCGAAGGCAAGGCCGCCGAGGCGGACGCTTCGAAAACCGCGCCCGCCGCGAAGTCGCCGCCGGGCGATGGCGCGGGTCGACGTTTCTCCGGCGGGGGCAACCGTCCCGGGCGCGGTCGCCAATACACCTCGGCAATCTCGCCGGATGGAAAGCTCAAGGCCTTCTACCGGGACCACAATCTCTGGCTCAGCGACACGAATGGCGCGAACGAGCGCGCCCTCACGACCGAGGGCAGCGCGGCCAGGCGGCTCAAGTTCGGCACCGCGAGCTGGGTCTATGGCGAGGAGCTCGACCAGCTCACGGCGATGTGGTGGTCGCCCGACGGCAGGCGCGTCGCGTTCTATCGGTTCGACGAGTCGCAGGTGCGCGACTTCTTTCTCACGCTCAGCCACACGCGCATCAACACGGCGCTCGACTCCGAGCCTTATGTGAAAGCCGGCGCCACGAATCCCGTCGTCGACATCCTCATCCACGACCTCGACTCGAAGCGCACGATCACCGTGGATGCGCGCGACGGCAGGCCCTTCGACAACGGCGTCGTCGGCCATTATCTCTACGGCGTGTCGTGGACACAGGACGGACGGGAACTGCTTTTCCACCGCACGAACCGCCGCCAGAACATCATGGAATTCACCGCGGCGGATCCTGCCACGGGCAAGTGCCGCGTGGTGGTGCGCGAGGAATGGCCCGCGAGCTGGACGGAGAATTCGCCCGCGATCCGCTGGCTCAAGGACGGCAAGCGCTTCATCTGGACGAGCGAGCGCACGGGCTGGAAGAACTTCGAGCTGCGCCATCTCGACGGCCGCCTGCTCGCGGCGCTGACGAAGCACGAGTTCGAAGTCGCGACCATCGTGCGCCTCGACGAGGACGCGAACACGCTCCACTACATGGCCCGCAGCAGCGACAACCACATGAAGTTCCAGCTCCATCGCGTCGCACTCGACGGCACCGGCGAACGCCGCCTCACCGACCCGGCGTGGCATCACACCGTGGACCTCGCGCCGGACGCGAGGCACTTCGTGGACACGATCCAGCGGCACGACACGCCGCCGAGCACGCGCCTCGTGGACGCCGACGGCAAGGTTCTCGCCGAACTTGCCAAAAGCGACACGACGAAGTTCGACAAGCTCGGCCTCAAGCGCGTCGAACTGCTCACGTTCAAGGCAGCCGAGGGCACGAACGACCTCCACGGCCTCCTGCACTTCCCGTCGAACTTCGACCCGGCGAAGAAGTATCCGCTGCTCGTGAGCGTTTATGCGGGCCCGGCCACGAGCGCGGCGCGGGAGACCTTCGCCACGCCGAACACGCTCACGGAGTTTGGCTTTCTCGTCGCGTCGTTCGACTCGCGCAGCGCGAACGGCCGCGGCAAGCGCTTCCTCGACGCCATTTACCAGAAGCTCGGCCTCGTGGAAGTGGATGACCAGGCCGCCGGTGTGAAATCGCTCTGGTCGCGGCCTTACGTGAACCGCGGCCGCGTCGGCATGTTCGGCACGTCCTACGGCGGCACGGTTTCCGCCACCGCGCTGCTGCGGCACCCGGACGTGTTTCACGCGGCGTGCAGTTCATCGGCTGTCACCGATTACCGCAACTACGACAGCATCTACGCCGAGCGGTATATGTGGATTCCGCAGGAGGCCAAGGCCGCCTACGACGCCGCGTCCATCATGACTTACGCTCCGAACCTGAAGGGCCGGCTGATGCTCTTCTACGGCACGGCGGACAACAACGTGCACCCGTCGAACACGCTCCAGCTCGTGCAGGCGTTGCAGCGCGCGGGCAAGAGCTTCGACCTGCAAATCGGCCCCGACATCGGACACGCCGGCCTGAATCGCGACCGCATGATGGAGTTCTTCATTGAGAACCTCGTGATGCGATGAACTTGTGGAGGTGGAACCGGCCGCGCTGCGGCCGGCCGCCCCGCCGCGCGAAGCGAGCCACCTTCCAACCCCTGAACACTGAATACTTCATGCCTCCCCTCTGGGCCGGAGTCTTTCCCGCCGTCACCACGCAATTGAAGCGCGACGAATCGCTCGACCTGCCCGCCACCGCGCGCCACTTCGAGGCGCTGATCGAGAGCGGCGTGAGCGGGCTCATCGTCTGCGGCTCGCTCGGCGAGAACCAGACGCTCGCGCCCGACGAGAAGCGCGCCGTGGTGCGCTGCGCCGTGCGGAGCGCGCGCGGCCGCGTGCCGGTGTTGAGCGGCGTGGCGGAGTCGAGCACCGCAGCGGCCATCCGCTACGTGCGCGACGCGGCGAAGCTCGGCGCGAGCGGCGTGATGCTCATGCCGCCGATGAGTTACAAGGGCGACCCGCGCGAAAGCACGGCTTACCTGCGCGCGGTCGCGCGCGGCGGCGGCTTGCCGATCATGATTTACAACAACCCCATCAGCTACGCGAACGACATCACGCCCGCGCTGTTTGCCGAGCTTGCGGACGAGGATCGCTTCGTCGCCATCAAGGAAAGCTCGGGCGACACGCGGCGCATCACGGAGATTCGCAACGCCGTCGGCGACCGCTACGCGCTCTTCACCGGCGTGGACGACCTTGTGCTGGAGGCGAGCATCCTCGGCATTGACGGCTGGGTGGCGGGCACGGGCATCGCATTCCCGCGCGAGAACCAGCGGCTGTGGGACCTCACACGCGCGGGCCGCTGGGACGAGGCGCGCGCGCTGTATCGCTGGTTCCAGCCGCTGCTCAAGCTCGATACGCATGTGCACTTCGTGCAATACATCAAGCTGTGCGAACAGGAGACCGGCCTCGGCCGCGAGTGGGTCCGCGCGCCGCGCCTGACCATCGCCGGCGAGGAACGGAAGGCGGTGTTGAAGATCATTCGCGATGGGATCAAGGAGCGGCCAAAGCTGGCGCAATCGCCCTGACCACAAGCGTCACCGGTCGCTGCTTCAGCCGTCTGAGACCGCTGCAAATCCCATCTTGCGCCGGTGTAGTGTCCGGCCAGTGGCCGGACTTCCAAGGAATCTGGCAGGTTCCGTCGAGGCGCCGCCTCGACGCTGCACAATTTGCAGAGGTCGCTGCCTGTGAGAATTGATTGGAGCCTCCTCGCGCCGGCTGTTACTCAATGGGCGTGACCACCGAACCATCCGTCCCGCACCCTCGCGGGCTCTACACGCTCTTCTTCACCGAAATGTGGGAGCGGCTCAGTTACTACGGCATGCGGGCGCTGCTCGTGCTGTTCATGGTGGACCAGGTGCAGAAGGGCGGGCTGGGGATGACGGACAAGACGGCGACGGCGATTTACGGGCTCTACACCGCCGGCGTGTATCTCGCGGCGCTGCCGGGCGGCTGGATCGCAGACCGCCTGCTGGGCGCGCAGCGCGCGGTGTGGATCGGCGGCATGTTCATCGCGGCGGGGCACTTCTCGCTCGCGGTGCCGAGCGTTGCGGCGTTCTTCCTCGGGCTCGTGCTGCTCGTCGTGGGCACGGGGCTGCTCAAGCCCAACATCAGCACGCTCGTCGGCAGCCTGTATCCCGAGGGCGGGGCGCGGCGCGACGCGGGCTTCACGATCTACTACATGGGCATCAACCTCGGCGCGGCCATCGGCCCGCTCGTGTGCGGCGCGCTCGGCGAGAAACTCAACTGGCACTACGGCTTCACCGCGGCAGGCGTCGGCATGGTCTTCGGTCTCATTCAATTCCGGCTCACGCGTCATCACCTCGGCGACGCCGGACTCCACCCGCCCCATGGCGGTGACAGGCAGAAACGCGACTGGGCGATCGTCGCCGTCGCGCTCGGGGCGCTGGCAGCCGTGGTCGGACTCGCGCTCGCGGGCGTGGTTCAGATCAACCCGGAGTGGCTCGCGAAACGCACCACGGTGGTGATCGTGGCGATCGCCGTGCTTTACTTCGCGGGCGTCTTTGCGTTCGGCGGACTCGACACGGCGGAGAAGAAACGCGTCGGCGTCATCGCGATCCTGTTCCTCTCGGCGGCGATGTTCTGGTCGGGCTTCGAACAGGCGGGCTCGTCGCTCAACCTCTTCGCAAGCCGGCAGACGGACCGGATGCTTGACTTGATCAAGTTCGAAGTGCCGTCGACCTGGTTCCAGTCACTGAACGCGATCTTCATCATCGTGCTCGCGCCGGTCGCGGCGGCGATGTGGGTCGCGCTTGCGCGGCGCGGCCGCGATCCCTCGCTCGCGAGCAAGATGGCCTACGGGCTGATCCTGCTGGGCGCGGGCTTCCTGGTGCTCGCGGTCGGCGCGAAGCGCGCGCTCGCCGGCGGCCCCGTGTGGCCGTCGTGGCTCGTCATCACGTATTTGCTGCACACGGTCGGCGAGTTGTGCCTGAGCCCCGTGGGCCTGAGCTCGGTGACGAAGCTCGCGCCGCCGCGGCTCGTCGGGCAGATGATGGGCGTGTGGTTTCTCGCGGCGTCGCTCGGCAACCTGCTCGGCGGCCTCATCGCCGGCGAGGTCACCGGCGAGAACGCCTCCGAGATGCCGGGCATCTTCCTGCAGATCGTGGGAACCGCCGGCGGCACGGGACTGGTGCTGCTGATTTTCTCGAAGCCCATCCGGAACCTCATGCCGGGCGTGAAATGACCGGCCATTCTGCGTGCAATCCGGCCACGGCTTCGCCACACTCCCACACTTTATGAAATCAGCATGGTCCCGTGACCGTTCGTCATCATTCCTCGCGTGGGTCGCGTGGGTCGCATTCACCGCGACCGCCGCCGCCCAGTCCCCCGGTGTGCCCGTCGTCAAGGAAGGCCATGGCCCGCCGCCCGAGACACTCGAAGCCGCGAAGAAACTGCGCGAGGCGGGCAAGCTCCTCGCCATGGAAGTTGTGCGCGAGCAACTCAAGCGCACGAACTGCGACCTCATCCTGCCCAAGCCCGGCACGCGCAAGCTCGCTGCCCCGGAGGTTTGGGACCGCGCGCGCAAGGCCCACTGGCGCGTCGGCTTCTATTACCTCTGCCCGCGCTGCGACAACTGGCACCTGAACCTCGCGGGCGCCTACGCCATTTCCGCGAGCGGCGCCATCGCGACCTGTTACCACGTCGCCGAGCCCAAGGACATGCGGGAGGGCTATCTCATCGCCGCGACCGATGGCGGCACGGTGATGCCCGTGATCGAAGTGCTGGCCGCGGACAAGTTCACCGACACGGCCATCCTGCGCATCGCGCCGGGCGAGCAATTCGCGCCGCTGCCGCTCAACACCAACGTGCGACCGGGCGAGGAGGCCTTCTGCTACAGCGATCCCGCGGGACACCCGGCGTATTTCAGCCGCGGTATCGTGAACCGTTTCTACCAGCACTGGCACGGCGAGAACGCGAAGGAGAAATTCCCGCAGCGCATGAACGTCTCCACCGATTGGGCGCCCGGCTCCAGCGGCGCCGCGGTCCTCGATGAATTTGGCAACGCCATCGGCCACGTCTCCGAAATCTCCGCGCACGGCAACACACCGCCTGCGGGCGCGAAGGACGCCAAGACCGGCGCGACCAACACTTACATCGTCTTCCACAACGCCGTCCGCGCCGCCGACGTCCTCGCGCTCGTGCGGCCGCTCAAGAAGTAGCCGCGATGCAGCGCGTCCAGGTCATTGACTCGCACACCGGCGGGGAACCGACGCGCGTCGTCCTCGCCGGCGGCCCGGACCTCGGCGACGGCAGCGTCGCAGACAAACGCCGCGTTTTCCGCGAGCAGCACGACAAGTTCCGCTCCGCCGTGGTGAACGAGCCGCGCGGTTCGGACGTGCTCGTCGGCGCGATGCTCGTCGAACCCGCGGACCCTTCGTGCGCGTGCGGTGTCATCTTTTTCAACAACGTCGGCGTCCTCGGCATGTGCGGTCACGGCACCATCGGGCTCATCGTCACACTCGCGCACCTCGGTCGCATCCAGCCCGGTGAGCATCGCATCGACACGCCCGTCGGCGTGGTGTCGGCGACGTTGCACGACGACGGCTCGGTGTCCGTCGCGAACGTGCCGAGCTGGCGGCGGGCAAAAGCCGCGGTCGTGGACGTGCCGGGCGTCGGCAACATCACCGGCGACGTCGCGTGGGGCGGGAACTGGTTCTTCCTCGTCGAGAATCATCCGTGTGCGATCGAGTTGAACAACGTCGGGCAGCTCACGGACGTGACGTGGCGCATCCGGCAGGCGGTGAATGGCCAGGGCTTCCCCGAGGTGGATCACGTCGAACTCTTCGGGCCGCCGCAGGCTGGCGGGCACTCGCGCAATTTCGTGTTGTGCCCCGGCAAGGCCTACGACCGTTCACCGTGCGGCACCGGCACGAGCGCCAAGCTCGCGTGCCTCGCCGCGGACGGCAAGCTGGCTGAAGGCGAGGCGTGGGTGCAGGAGAGCGTGCTCGGCACCAGGCTTACCGGACGTTATCATTGGCTCGACCGCGCGAAGGGCGAGGTGCTGCCGGTCATCACCGGCAACGCGAGCGTCAACAGCGAGGCCACGCTGCTGCTCGATGAACGCGATTTTTTTTGCTGGGGAATCCGCTGAATGAGAATCATGAGAACCCTTGCACTTTGCGCGGCCGCGTTCATCGCGTCGCCGCTTCCACCCAAAGCCGCCGAAGGCTACAAGACCCGCCAGATCGAAGGCCGGACCGTGCCCGGGAGCGAGAAGTTGCCCGGCGAGCGGGCGGACGAAACCGAGAAGGCGCTCAAGCTCACGCCGGCTCAACTCGCGGAGATTGTTCGCGTCGTGCCGGCGAATGCCGTCGCGAAGCTGCGCGAGGTGCCGCTCTGGTTTTCGCCCGGGTATCCCGGCACGCGGCCGAAAGCCGAGTATGACCCCGGCGCGGGCTGGCTGCTCGAGAAACACGACCCGCAGATGTTCGAGCCATTGGGCGCACTCTGGGGCATGCCGCCGAATTGACCGAGATTTGCCGCAAAGAACTCAAGACAACGCAAAGGGGAAAGGACTCCAGCATGAAAGACCGCGTGTTCCAATTGTGCGACCAAGTGCGGGAAGCCGCCTATTCGATTCACCGTTACCTCGGACCGGGGCACTTGGAGAAAGTCTACGGGAATGCGCTTGTGCATCGACTGCGAAGCCCCGGCCTTGACGTCAAGCAGCAACATCCGCTTACAGTGCGCGATGAAGGCGGCACGGTCATCGGTGAGTTGTTTGCCGACCTTTTCATCGAAGGACAACGGATCGTGGGACTCAAAGCTGCGCGCGCGTTCTGTGACGAACATGTCGCGCAACTTCTCGGTCACCTTCGCGCGTCGCGGACCGAACACCGCGCGCCCGTCAACTTCGACGCGCCGAAGTTCGCGATAAAGAAGTTCGTGGTGTCAGAGTCTCCGCCGGCGGCAGGAACTTCATTCCGCTCCGTCTTCACGCCATGTTTTGCGTCGCTTTGCGTTCTTTGCGGCCCATCCCTCCGATGAACATCACCCGCATCGCCGTGTATCAGGTGGACCTCCCGCTGCACGAGGGCAGCTACAAGTGGAGCGGCGGCAAATCCGTCACGGTGTTCGACAGCACCGTCGTCGCGGTCGAAACGGACTCGGGCCTCACCGGTTGGGGCGAGGTGTGTCCGCTCGGCCCGGCGTATCTTGCAGCTTACGCGGCCGGTGTGCGCGCAGGACTCGCGGAACTCGCTCCGCAGTTGCTCGGCGAGAATCCGCTCGAACTCACCAAGCTCGCGCGCCGCATGGACGCGGTCTTGAAAGGCCATCCCTACGTGAAGTCCGCCGTGGACATGGCGTGCTGGGACATCCTCGGCCAGGCCACGGGCCTGCCTGTGTGTGTGTTGCTGGGCGGGCGTTTCGGCGAGGACTTCCATCTCTACCGCGCCATTTCACAGGACACTCCCGATGCGATGGCGAAACGCGTCGCAGGCTATCGCGCAGAGGGCTACGGCCGATTCCAACTCAAGGTCGGTGGCGACCCGGACGTGGACATTGAACGAATCCGCGCCGTGCGCGCGGTGCTCGCGACCGGCGAACGACTCGTGGCCGACGCAAACACGGGCTGGACCCAGCACGAAGCCATCCGCGTCTGCCGCGCCGTGCGCGACGTGGACATTTACATCGAGCAACCCTGCCTCACCTATGAGGAGTGCCTCGCCGTGCGCCGGGCGACGGACCACCCCTTCGTACTCGACGAAGTCGTGGATGATATCGGCATGCTCGTGCGCGGGAAATCCGACTTCGCGATGGACGTGGTCAATCTGAAGATCAGCAAATTCGGCGGCCTCACCAAGACCCGGCAGGCCCGCGACCTCTGCGTCTCGCTCGGCCTCGCGATGACCATTGAGGACACCTGGGGCGGCGACATCGTGACCGCCGCCATCGCGCACCTCGCGCACAGCACGCCGGCCGGGTTCCTCTTCACCAGCACCGACTTCAACAGCTACGTGACCAAGTCCATCGCCGCCGGCGCGCCCCGGCGCACACACGGCCGCCTCGCTGCAGGCACCGCGCCCGGCCTCGGCATCCAGCCGCGGATGGATGTGTTGGGCAAGCCTGTCGCCGCATACGAGTGAACGCGGCACAGGACGGGCGGCCGTCGCTTTTCAGCACCTGCTTCCAACTCGGTGTGACGTTCTCCCGCCGGGCGTTCGCCTCACGCCGGTTCGCGGCGCGAATCGCAGCCGCGCGCGCCGAGGTTGCCGTAGCGGTGGTAGTCGTGGCTGATGCTTTGCTCGCGCAGATACCAGAGCAGTTCCACGCGGCCCTCGGACACCACGGGCGCGTCGGCCAGGAACAGACCGGTTTCCGCCGCGGCGTCGCGCACGACGCGCGGCACGCGGTCCTCGGCGGCGAAGCGGATGCGGTCTGCCTGTCGTGTGCGGACCGCAGCGGCGAGTTGAGCATCCGACTCCTCGATAAACTCGATGCCTCCAGCCCATTCCTCGGTCAACTCGTGGAGCAACTGCACCGACGCCGACGTGAAAGGCAGCGCGTGGCTCGCGGTGATGCGGCACCCCGCGATGCGTGCCGCGGCGAGGCGCGCGGCGTTCTCGAAGAAAGTGTCCGCCGCGCCGACCCGCACGCGCACCTCGCGCACGGGCAGGTAGCGGCGGAAGTTGTCCTGTCCGAGCAGGCGGAAGTGGTCGTGCGCGTGGCTGAACTCTCCGCGGAAGTTCCGCGCGTAGCTCCGCACCGCGGCGAGCGTGCGACGGACGTCCGGCGCGGGCGCGGCGTCGGGCGCGAGGTGGCGCAGGATTTCGATGAAGCCAGGCAGCAACGGGCCGGTGGATTTGTCTCGCGAGTCGGACGTGTCCGGCGAGTCTGGCTCGTCGGACTCCGTGAACTGCATGAACTGCGCCACGTAGTTCGGCCCGCCCGCCTTCATGCCCGCGCCGAAGACGGACTTGCCCATCCCGCCGAACGGCTGGCGCAGCACCACCGCTCCGGTCGTCGGGCGGTTGATGTAGAGGTTGCCCGCGCGGATGCCCGCGAGCCACTCGGCTTGCTCGCGGTCGTCGAGGCTCGCGAGGCCGCTCGTGAGCCCGTAGCCGGTCTGGTTCACGAGCGCGATGGCCTCGTGCAACCGCTCGAAGCGCATCACGCCGAGCACCGGCCCGAAGAACTCCGTGAGGTGCGTGACACTTCCGGGCTGCACGCCCCATTTCACGCCGGGCGACCACAAGTGCGGGTTGTCGCCGACCTGTCGCGGCAGCACGGCCCACGATTCGCCGGGCTCGAGCGTCTTGAGCGCCGCTTCCAAGTCACCGCCCGGCGGGCGAATGAGCGGACCGACGCGCGTGGGCAAGTCCCACGCGCTGCCGACGTGGAGGCTCTTCACGGCGTCGCAGAGCATGCGCTTGAACGCGGCATCCTCGTAAACTTCCGCCTCGAGCAGCAGCAGCGAGGTGGCGGAACACTTCTGCCCGCTGTGGCTGAACGCGCTGTGGACGAGGTGCTTGATCGCAAGCTCGCGGTCGGAAAGCGCGGTGATGATGGTCGCATTCTTGCCGCCCGTCTCGGCGAAGAGCCGCAGGTCGGGGCGCGCGTTCAACATGCGCAGCGCAGTGTCCGTGCCGCCGGTGAGGATGACGGCATCCACGTCCGGATGCGTGACGAGTCGCGCGCCCGCGCCGCTGCCGGGACACGGTGCGAACTGCAATACGCGCCGCGACACGCCCGCGCGCCAGAAGCACTGGCACAACTCCCACGCGATGAGCACGGTGTCCGACGCGGGCTTGAGGATGACCGTGTTCCCCGCCGCGAGCGCCGCCGCGACGCCGCCGCCGGGAATCGCGATGGGAAAATTCCACGGCGGCACGACGACCACGACGCCGCGGCCGGCTGCGTGAATCCTCTCTTCAGCCCCCGGCTTCGGCGCGGTGTTGGCCGGCCGGTCAACGGGTGCAGCCGTTTCCATGGCTTTGACCCGAGGGGAAGCCGCTGACGCGGCTGGCCATTTCGTTTCAGGCCCGCTCACCGGGCTGAAGCCCGGTGCCCATGAGGTGGCGCCTCGTTCGGTGACGCCCCCCAATTCGAAAAACTCCCGCGCGCTGGCGCGGTAGAACTCCACGAAATCCACGGCCTCGCTCACCTCGGGATCGGACTCGGCGAGCGTCTTGCCTCCATTCGCGAGCGCGGCCCACATCAAATCGGCGCGGGCGCGGCGAAGCTCCTGCGCCACGCGGCCGAGCACGGCGCTGCGTTCATCCAGGGTCATTGCGCGCCAGCCATCGGGATCGGCCTTCGCGCAAGCGACCGCGCGCTCGATGTCCGACACGTCCGCCACGCGATACCGCGCCACGACCACGCCGGGGCGGGATGGATCGAGACAATGGCCGATGGCCGGTTGCCGGTTGTCAAATGCCAATGGCTCGCCGCCGATCACCAGCGGAATCTCGGTCGTGCCCGCCGCCTGCCTCGCCCCGATGCTCGCGGCCCACGCGCTGTTCTGCGGAAGCGACCAGTCGGTGTCCGGCTCGTTTTGGAAGTGACGCCAGTCCATCTCCGCGCGCGGCGCATCCGATCGCTCCGTCAACCGGTCCTGCGTGCGACGCGGTGCGTCGGAGGCTCTCACCTCGAACGCTTCGCGGAAGCCGCGCTCCAGTTGATCCCAGTCCGCCGAGCCCACGTTCAACCGGAACGCGTGCCGCAGGAAATTCTCCGGCCCGGTGTTCTCGTCGAGCCGGCGGATGAGATAGCCGATGGCGTTGAGGAACTCCTCCTTGCGGCACGCGGGCGCGTAGAGGAGCAGGTTGCGCGAATGCTCGAGCAGCGCGCGCCGCTGGTGATTCGCCATGCCCTCGAGCATCTCGAATTGCACCCGGTCACCGGCCTGCGCGTCCGCTGCGAGCACGAGCCCAAAGGCGAGGTCGAAGAGATTGTGCGAAGCGACGCCCACACGCACGGCGGCGAGATTCTCCGGGCGCATCGCCTCGCGGAGCATGCGCTTGAAGTTGGCGTCCGTCTCACGCTTCGACTTGAACGGCGCCTGCGGCCAGTCGCGCAACGACGCCTCGACACGCTCCATTTCCATGTTCGCGCCCTTCACGATGCGAACGGTGATCGGCGCGCCACCGGCCGCGACGCGCCGCCGCGCCCAGTCGTTCAGCTCGCGCTGCGCGCGGGCCGAGTCCGGGATGTAGGCCTGCAACGCGATGCCCGCGCCCGCGTGTTGCAGCCCCGGCCGGTCGAGCGCGCGCATGAACGCCTGCGCGGTGAGGTGCAGGTCGCGATACTCCTCCATGTCGAGGTAGATGAACTTCGCCGCGTGCGAACCGTCGGGCCGCGTGAACTTCAGGTGCGCCGCCTCGCGATAGAGCAATTCGAGCCGCTCGCACAGCACGCGCAGCGTGTGGTCGCGCGCGAGGGGATGGATCTGCGAGAAAAGCGTCGAGATTTTTACGGACATCACCTCGACCTCGGGCAATTGTAGTGCGGCAAGATACTTCTCGAGCCGGTGCGCGGCTTCCTCCTCGCCAAGCAGGGCTTCGCCCAGGAAGTTGAGATTCATCCGCACGCCCTCCGACTGGCGCGCGCGGAGATGCCGCGTGAGCAGCTCGGTCTCGGCCGGCAGCACGACGTTTGCGGTCTCGTGCTGCATGTGCTCCTTCACGAGCGGGACGGACACGCCCGGCAGCCATCCGCCGAAGGTCTGGAACCCGCGCAAGAGCGCGCGGTCCATCGGGCTGAAGAAGCGCGGCACGCCCTGCGCGTCGAGGATGTGCGTGAGGTGGTCCGCCGTGCGCGACACCGCGCGACAACGGAACGCCTGGTCGGTGAGTTGCACCAGCGTGACCTTGTCCGCGGGCGTCTGAAGCATGCGGTCCAACTCGGCCTGCTGGCGGCGCTCGTGCGGCGTCTGAAGCCCCGTCGCGCGCGCCTGCAACGCGCGCGCGAGCGCGATGGCGGACTCGATCAACTGCGAGTCCTTCGCCGTGGTGCTCATGTTCAACGGGGTCCCGGCGCGGGTTTCGCGGGCGCGGCCGGTTCGGGCAACCGCGCCGGCGCTTTGCGCTGGGACGGCGGCAATTCCATCACCGAGCGAAGCGGCGTGGTGGTCTTCGTCTCCCCGCCGGTCGCGAGTTGAAACCAACCGTCTCGGACGCCGGCGTCGATTGTGTCCTTCGCCTCCCACTCGGCGGAGGATGCGGTGAAACGCGCCTTCACCAGCGGCTGCCATGCGCCTGCGACCGTCTGCACCCAGCCATTGCCGAAGCGCGCGCGGCGGCGTTCGGTCGCGCTTCTTGTGTCGCGTCGAAAGTCCTCGACGAACGAGTAAAGCCCGCGCAATGGCGAGCCTTTCGACTGTGTGCGGAACGTCGCGAGCTTCCACCAGTCGCCGCGGTCGGCGCGCCAGATCCACGCCGTGTATGCGGTCTTGTCACCCTGCACTTCGCCCCGCATGAGAAAGCGATTCGTCTCGCCGACCTTCCACGCGAACGGCGCCATGCATTGGCCGCCGGTGCCTTCGCCGCCGAAGCGCCGGATGCGCACGCCCTCGCCCTCGTGCAGCAACTCGACGCGGTCCTCCGGTTTCACGGCGTTGGGGTTGTCGCCCTTCGTCGGGTCCCACACGGAAAAGATGACGACCTTGTTCGTCGGCGGGCCGAGTTGCTGGACGCCGAGGTAGCCCGTGTTCCAGCCCGCGGCCATGAAGTAACTGCCGTTGACGGACTCCTCGACGACCATCTCGGTGTAAAACAGCGCGGCGTCCGGCGCGGGATAACCGAGGTGAACCGAGCGCGCGGCGCGCGGGGGCTTGATCGCGCCGGCGGCGGCAGCGTGACACGTCCACGTCGCGACCAGACCGAGCACGGCAACCAGCTCCCAAGCGGGCCTTCTCCGACAACTCGGCTGCGCGCGCATGAGGTCAACCCGATCCCAGGTGCTGGTAAAGTCCGGCGAGTCGCTGCGCGTGTTCGTCGTAGGCGGCCTCGAAGAGCGCGGCGGCGTGGTCGGCGCCGACGACCGCGCCCGCGGTGAGGACAAGCGGGGGCTGGCCGGCGGCGACGAGTCGCGCGGCGACCTCGGCTTTGATGCAATTGACGATGGCGCAACCGCCGAGCGTGGAGCCGGGGGCGACGGGCGTCTCCAGTCCGTCGATCTGCACCATCGCGTCGCCGGCGGGCGCGCCGGTGTCGAGAACGACGTCCGCGAAGTCCTGCAACTTTTTCCGCGCCGGGTGACGGCTGGCGCTGGCCTCGGAGTGGGCACGGCTGATGATGGCGACGACCTTGATGCCGCGCTTGTGAAACTCTTCCGCGATCTCGACCGGGACGACGTTGCAACCGGACGAGGACGCCACGAGCGCGGAGTCCCTTGCGGAGAGGTCAAAGTTGCGCAGGATGCGCGCGGCGAATCCGGGGACGTTTTCGAGGAACATCGCCTGCCGCTGGCCGTTCGGCCCGACGACCATGTTGTGGAAACTCAGCGAGAGCTCGACGATGGGGTTGAAGCCGGGAAACGAGCCGTAACGCGGCCACATCTCCTCCACGAGGATGCGGCTGTGGCCGGAGCCGAAGAGATGGACCATCCGCCCCGCGAGGATCGTCTGCGCAAACCAGTCCGCCGCCTGCGCGATGGCCGGGAGTTGCTTCTCCACGACCGTCAACAAGTCGCGGGAGCGGGCGAGGTAATTCGCGCTCGGATTCACGACGTGAGACTAGCGAAAGCTGCCGCGTGGGCGCGAGGATTTCCGAGAACGGCAGAAACCGCTCCGATGGAACCGCGGATGGACACGGATTTCGAGGTGCTGCCCGGAGGCCGGGGAGGACGTGTCACAGCCCGTCACCCGTCCAGCGACTCAGTGGTTCAGATACTTGCGCGGCAACTCGGCGCCCACCACGCAGTCGAGCTTCGCGATCTTGCACGACTGGTAGACGTTGATTCGGAAGTCGGGGCACGTGCTCACGAGGCAATACGCGTCCGTCGGCGTGAAGCCGTGCCCGGTGATGAGCCAGTCCATGAGGTTGATGGTCGCGGTTTCGACCGCGCTCTCCATCGGGCGGGCCGCAAAGACGCTCACAATTGAGGCGGGCTTCTCGATGCGCATCCACGGCACGCGCTGGCCCTTCACCAAGTCGAGTTTCACGCGCACGGTCGCGCAGGTTTCCGCGGCGGTGCCGGTGAACTCGGTGTCGCCCTGGCTCGCGTGCACGTCGCCGAGATAAAATCGCGCGCCGTCGTGAAAGATGGGCAGGAGGATGCGGTTGCCCGGCGCGACGTCGCGGATGTCGAGGTTGCCGCCCCACTCGCCCTGCCCGGAGATGCTCGAGTGTACCTCGCGATCCGGCGTGGTGCCGATCGTGCCGATGAACGGCGTGATCGGCCACGAGAGCGTGTCGCTGAAGTGCAGCGTGCCGTCGCGGTTCGTTCCGCTCGGACCGGGCGTGTGCTTGAAAATCTTGGTGGTGTAGTCCGCGCTCAACTCCGGCCAGCGGGCGCTCTCGCCCAGCGGACCGCGCCGCGGGCCGATCGCGATCCACGAGTGGCCCTCGACCACGATGTCCTCGACGGCCACCACCAGGGTGTCGCCGCGCTGGGCGCCCTCGATCCACACGGGGCCACCGATGGGATTGGCGGTCGGCGGCGAGCGGTCGAAGCCGGGGCGCTTCGAGGGAATGGCCTTGTCCGCCGGGGTCTGGAAGTAACCGGTGCTCGCGTCCCACGTCTCGACTTCAAACGACTCGCCCGGCCGGACTCGCAGAATGGGTTCATCGCGCCAGTCGAAGGCGAATTTCCTGGCGGCGTCGCGGGTGATGCGCTGCATGGGCGGAGTTCAACGAAGCCTGCGGCGGTTGTCGAACAGAAACCCGTCACGCCTGCCGCATTCACGCGCCGCAGTTGCCACGCGCGCGGCGGTTGCTACATTCGCGTCATGAAGCCACTCGTCCCTGCCGTGCGCCCCTGCCTGCTCAGCGCCATCACGGCCATCTCACTGCTGGCCGCCGTCCCCTCCGCCGGTGCCGGGAACTGGCCCGCGTGGCGCGGCCCGACGGGTGACGGCATCTGCACCGAGAACAACCTTCCGATGAAGTGGAGCGCGACCGAAAACGTAAAGTGGCGCATCCCGCTGCCGGAGCGAGGCAACTCCACGCCGGTCGTCTGGGGCGAAAAGGTGTTCGTGACTCAAGCCGTTCAAGAGCGTCGCACGCTCATGTGCCTCAATCGCGCCGATGGCAAGCTGGCCTGGCAGGTTGGCGTCGCCACCAACGAGAAGGAGCCGACACATTCGACCAATCCCTACTGCCCGGCGTCGCCCGCCACCGACGGCGAGCGCGTGATCGTGTCCTTCGCGTCCGACGGACTGTTCTGCTACGACTTCGCCGGCAAGGAGCTTTGGAAGCGCACCGATCTCGGCAGGCAATTCCACATCTGGGGCAACGGCGCTTCGCCGGTGATTCGCGGCAACCTGTGCTTCCTCAACTTCGGCCCCGCGGATGCGACCTACCTCATCGCCGTGGACAAGCGCACGGGAAAGACCGTCTGGAAGCAGGACGAATCCACCGGCTACAAGCATCCGAAACCGGGCGAGAAGGGCGTGCAGGGCGAGACCTACATCGGCTCGTGGACCACGCCGATTGTCACGACCGTCGAGGGCAAGGAACAGTTGCTCATGAGCTGGCCGAAGCGCCTCGTGGCCTACGATCTGCAGACCGGTTCGGAAATCTGGCACTGCACCGGGCTCAACCCGCTTTGCTACACCTCGCCGATTCATGCGGACGGCATCGTGGTCGCGATGGGCGGCTTCGGCGGCTCGGCGTTCGCAGTGCGGGCGGGCGGCGGCGGCGATGTGACGGGTTCGCGCCGGCTCTGGCATCACCCGCGCTCGCCGCAGCGCATCGGCTCGGGCGTGATTCACGACGGCCGCATTTACATCCACAACGACCCCGGCACCGCGATGTGCCTCGACCTCAAGACGGGCGCGACCGTGTGGTCCGAGACGCTGACCGGAAAGGCGCCGAGCAAACAAAACTGGTCCTCGGTGATGCTCGCGGGCGGCCACTGCTATTCGATCACGCAGGGTGGCGATTGTTTCGTGTTCAAGGCGTCGCCCCAATTCGAACTCGTCTCCGTGAATTCGCTTGGCGAGCCGAGCAACTCTTCGATCGCGCCATCGAACGGCGAGTTGTTCATCCGCACGCACCGCTCGCTTTGGTGCATCGCCGAGAAGAGGTGACCCGAGCGACGGGCGGGCACGTCAGTTCACGCCATGAAGGTGGTTCCATTTCTCGCTCGCGTATTCGCTCTCGCTTCCCTGTGCACCGCGGCCCGCGCGACGGCTGCGTCCCTCGGGGAGAAGCTCAGCGCCGCCAGGTTCACGCACCGCGCCAAGGCCGCCGCTCTCGCTGCGGGCCACCACGGCGACTTTCACTCCCACCGGCGACGCCATCGAAGCGGAGCTGCTCACCCGCAAGAATCTCGGCACCTGCGGCTCCGGCGCCTCGGAGGTCACGCTGCGGCTCAAAAACGCCGCCGACGGGAAGAAGCTCGGCGCGTGGTCGAAGGGTCAGGTGGTGCGGGCCATCGCGAGGTGATTCGGCGAAAGCGCGGGGGCGCCCGAAGCCTTGCCACACTCACTCCGCCTGCACGGTCACCTTCGGCGGATTCGCGTAGTCCTGCCAGAGCCGTTGCAGCCCGGCTTTGTCCGGTTCGCCATCGGCGATGACGAAGCGGTAGCGCGACACGTAGGGCTTGCCCGGCGAAATCTCCCAGTCGCCATCCTGCGAAGGCGCGACGCAAATCTGCGGGTTCTTCGGATTGAGCCGCAGCGCCTGCGGCGAGCGGAAGTTGTCCGGATGAATCAGCACGGCGATCCCCGCCGTGCCGCCGCCGAGCGCGCCGCCGAAGTGGATCCAATTCGCCTTGGTCGAGTCGCCCTTCTTCCGGTCGTCGCCGTTCGACGTGATGAACTTCGGCACGTTCTCCGGGTCCCATTCCGCCGCGCCGCGCACGCCGAGTCCGCCGTAATGGTATTTCGGCAACTTGAAGAGGCTGTTGCCCGCGCACTCCTGCGTCGAGACCATGTCGAGCAGCCACGCCGTGCCGCCGAGCGCGCGTGCGCGGAAGACGCGCACGTTCCACTGCTCCCGCAGGGCCGGCTTGGGCTTGCCGCCCGCGAGGTCGAGAAACTTATGCCGGCTCGCGAAGCCACCGTGAACCGGGCCGCTCCACGTGCGATCCAGCCGGTCGAACTCCACCGCGGCCGTGACCACGCCGGATTTGTCCTTGCCCATGTTCCAGAAGTCCGGGTGGCCGCCCTCGAACTCCGTTTTGGTCCACGCGAAGAAAATCCCGCGCTGATGCCGGTGGTCCGGAGGATAATCCGCCGTCACGAGCCGGCCCGCGGGCGTGTGGACCGGGTGCAGATACGCGCCGTGCCGATAATGCGGCGGCACTCCCGGCGGAACCTCGCTCGGCGTGGTTTGGTATGCGGCCACGGGCTGGCCTGCCACGGCGAGCCGCAGCACCGCGCCGTCGGCGTTCACGGTCACGCCGTCCGGCCACGTCGTCGCGGCGGGCCCGAGGCGGAAGTTCGCGGTCGTGCCCGCCTTGAGTTCCTGCAGCACAAACCAGCCGCGCCCGAAGTCGTCCGCTTGAAACGGAACCAGGTTCCCCGTGGCATCGGTCAACCCGCGCCACTCACGCGCGCTTGCCGGAAGATCGAAAGCCACGATGGACTCGCGCCGGTCCGTGTCTCCAGCAGCCACGGTCACTCGCAGCGCCGGTGCCGCGGACGCGTGACTGGGAACGGCAAGCAGCACGGCGGCCGCGGAGGCGAACAGGGATTTCATGGCGCGGTTGTCCGCCCGCGAGCACCGGCTGTCAAGCGTTGCACGGGTCGCCACCCAACCGGGGCGGACGGCGTCCTCCCCGGGTTCCTGGCTGAAATGGCGCCGGCCTTCACCAGTCCGTTTCGCGGTAATCTTTCAGGAATTTCCCCCAGATGTGCGTGCCCGTGTTGAAGCCCGCGATGATCGGGTCAACGATCCGCGCCGCGCCGTCCACGATGTCCAGCGGCGGGTGGAAGCGATGCTCCTGCTGCTTGCGCGCGGCGATTTGCACCGGGTCCTCGTCCGTCACCCAGCCGGTGTCCACGGCGTTCATGTGGATGCCGTCCGCGTGGTAGTCCGCCGCCGAGGTGCGCGTCATCATGTTCAACGCGGCCTTGGCCATGTTCGTGTGCGGATGCCGCGTGGTCTTGAACTTCCGGTAGAACTGCCCCTCCACGGCCGAGACGTTGACGATGTGTTTGTCGCGCCCGGGCGTGCGGAGCATGAGCGGCTTGAGGCGTGCGTTAAGGATGAACGGCGCGATGGCGTTCACGAGCTGCACCTCGAGCAGTTCCACCGTGGGAACCTCGTGCATGAGGAAACGCCACGAATTACGGTCGCGCAAATCCACCTGCTGCAAATCCTGATCCAACTGGCCTTGCGGGAACAACGCCTGCTGCGCAGCCAGTTCCTCGGGAAGCAAAGAAACCTGTGACAGCGCGGCGGCGTGCGTTAGCCCGGGCAACGCGCTGGAGCGCCGGGCATCGCCCGGCTTGGAGATTGTCATGTCATCCTGCCGGGCAATGCCCGGCGCTCCTTCCGGCAGCAAATGATACCCGCGCAGCCCTTCGTAAGCGCCGAGCAACTTCGCCGCTTCCGGCGGCAAGTCGTGCAACGCCCCATTCTCGCGTTCCATCATGTGCGCGTAAAAATCCGGCGGCCGGCGCACGGTTTGACAGGCATTGTTGATGATGAAATCCAGCTGCGACCGCGTGGCCAACAGGTGACGGCAAAACGCCTCCACGCTCGGCGTGTGCCGCAGGTCCAAGCCGAAAATCTCCAGCCGGTGCCCCCAGTCTTTGAAGTCCGGTTCCGCCGCGTAACGCCGCGCCGAGTCGCGCGGGAAGCGGGTGCTCACGATCACGTTCGCGCCCGCGCGCAGCAGCTTGATCCCGGCTTGGTAGCCAATCTTGACGCGCCCGCCGGTGAGCAGCGCGACGCGCCCGCGCAGGTCCGCCGACTCCGTGCGCTTGCGCCAGTTCAGGTCCGCGCACGCCGGGCAGAGCTGGTCGTAGAAGTGGTGGATCGTCGAGTAATCCTGCTTGCAGATGTAGCAGTTCTGCGGCTCGACCACCTCGCGGAACTCGGCGTCGGCCGTGACCTCCTGCTGCTGAAAATCCGCCGGCGGAAAGACATTCGGCGTCATGAACACCTTCTCGCGCCGCAGCTTGCGAATGCCCGTCTCGTGCAGCTTCGCCAGATCCCGCTCCAACTTTTCCGCCTTGCGCTGCTTCACTCGTGCCTTCACCAGCCGCCGCCGCTCCTTCAAGTCCGGGCAGTAAATGTCGCCCGCCGCGGTCAGCAGCCGCGTGCGCTCCTCAATCGTCAGTTGCGCCAGCAAGGCGCGATCGCCCGCGACTTTTTCCAGCAGCTCAGTGGCGGCCTTGAGGCGCGCGACCACGCCGGTGTTCTCGTCCGGTGAGTTGGTGCCAGAGGCGGCCGTGGTTCCAGGTGACATCGCGCGCGGGGAGCGTAGCTGACGCCCAACGCTCGCGCCAGCGCGCCGCGTTCCTCGCTGTCACCGGTTCGTGCCGCCCTTGAGCAGGAACCGATACAGCGCGGCCTTCAATTTCTGCTGCTCTTCCTCGCGCGCCTTCTGTTCGGCGGCTTGCTTGGCCTGTTGCTGCTCGCGCCACGCCGCCCCTTGCAGCAAGGGATCAACGCCGATTGCCCGCTGCGTGGCGTTGGTGGCCGGCGGCTGGTTGGTGCTCTGACCGAACTGCAGCGCGAGTGGTGGAGCTGGCGTCACCCCGTTCGTTCTCCCGCCTCCGCCGGGCGGCAAGGGCAGGCTGCGCGCTTCTCCCGTGCGCGGGCGCGCTTCCATTCCCGCCACGCCCAAAATCGGACCACTCAGTGAGGGCTTGGTTGAGGTCGTTGCAGTTGACGGGATCACGGTTCGCAACGGCGCTGCGGACGGAGCGGTGGGCGGTGGCTTGGGCGCAAGGTTGGTTTCGGTCGCGCGTCCCTCGACTGGCTTCGTGACCTGGGGGGTCGCCGGCAACGGTTGGGACGGCGGCGGTGGGACCACCGGCTTGCTCGCCGTCGTTGGCTCAGGCTTGGGGACGGACGTTGGCGGGTTGCCGGGAGGGAGCGGAGCTTTGGCGGCCGCTGAGTCAGGGGCTCCGCGCTGGACCGTCGGCTGAGGGACCGGCGGCGGTTCAACTGGCTTGGCCGGCACTTTTGCTGGCGCTGCCGCATTCGCTCCTTCCTTCGTCTTGGGTTCCTGCGCAGGCGGCGGGACAGCGGGAGCCGCTGGTCTTGCCGCCACGGGAGGCGGCTCAACCGGAGGTTTCGGTCGCGACGCCGCAGGAGCCGGCGCGGAGGCGGGGGCCTTGGGCTGAGTTCCTTCCGCCGTCGCCTTTGGCGCTTCACTCGGGCCACGACCTTGGCGCGTGGGCGGTTTGAACGGCAGTTCTGCCGCTTTCTTCTTCGGTTTGGAAAGGCACGCGGACAGCGCGACACATCCCCCCAGCAGAAGAAGTGTCAGCAGCCGTCGCATCGTGGTGGCCTTACTGGAAGAGGGTTTGCATGGCTGCTATGATCGGCGGCCCGGCCTGCTCGCCGTAGCGCACGCTCAGGGCGAACCGCGCGTTGCGCTCCGACGTGAACGTCTTTTCGACGAGCACCTGCTGTGCGCTCGCGCCGTTCGTGCCGCCCAGCGCCGCGCGCAGCCGTTCGATGAGCGAGTCGTAGTCGAGCGTGTCCATGCACCGGTCCATCAGCCGCCCGCCGATGCCCGCCGGTTCCGCCGCGCCGATCTTCGAGAGCAGTTGCAGCGGCGTAGGCTGCTGGCGGTCCTTGAAGCGCTCGGCCTGATAGGCGTAGTCGGCGATCAGGTTCAACTGCCCGCTCAGGCTCGGCTTCACCGACAGCAACAGGTCGAAGTCCAGATGCTTCTCCAGTTGCTGGTAACGTGTCTGCGCGGCGGGGTTTTTGGGCAGGTGCTTGCAAAAACGTCCTGCATCAAACCACAGGGAGATCGCGCCGTTGCGACTGCGGGCGCGCGGGGGCAGTTGCTCGGGGGCTTCCGTGCCCGTCCCGGCGGCGACCGCGGGCGCAAGGCACCGGCGAATCTCGTCCTCGACGCACGGGGCTTTCGGATCGCCCTCGAACTCGATCAGCAGTATGACCGCCTGCCCGGTCAGCCCGAACGTGAAGTAACCGCCCTCGGGATCCATGTAGCGGCCCGTCCCGTGCCGGATCATCGCCCGGTTGCGCGCGCGGGACGGCGCGGCGTTCGACGACGTGCGCAGGCTGCTGCTGACCCGGTCCGCGATGCGCGAGAGCGCCGCCTCGACCGCCACCGGGTCGGTCACGCGCCCCACGAAGCCGCACAGCATCACGGGTTGGTCGCTCTTCGCCGCCGCTTCCTGCGACGGGAACTTGGCGAACGCGTAGAGATCGGCCCTGGGGTCAAAGCCATTCGTCATCAACTCGGTCACGGTGTCGGAAACCGCCTTGCCGCCGGAGGCCCCCAGCCAATCGGCGAACGTCTGCCCCTGCGCCGACCGGCTCAAGTCATCGGGCCGGAACGTCATCACGGCGAAGCTCCCGCCGGGAATCAGGCTGCCGTGCCCGGCGCGCGCCTTGTCACGGAAGGCACTCGTGCCCCAGACACTCACGAACGCCGCCGCGCCCAACGTCGCGGCGATGAGCAGCAGGCTCAGGCTCGTGGCCAAGGCCTTGGAACGCGGTGATGCATCGGACGGATGTTCCTCGGCGCTCTCACCCGCCGTTGTTCCGGCGACCAAATGCGAACGCGAACGCGGACGCTCTGCCAGCAAGCTCACATTGAATCCGACGACCAGCGAAACGGCCAGCGGATCGAACACCAACACGAGCACGAGTATCAGCCACTTCACCACGCCATCGGCGGTCGCATCAAACGCCCGGGCCACGAAGCGATAGGACCCGATGTCCACGGCCGCGATCTGGCCGCGCAGCCGGTGGATGTCCTCGTTGCGGGCGCGGATGCGCTGATAGAGCGACTCGGACTGCGAATCGCTGGTGGAAGTCGCCGCCAGCCCCTGCGCCTGCATGGCCTTCAACTGCTTCTCCACCTCGCCGATCTCGGCCATGCCGGTTTTGCGCGTGTCCTGCTCTTCCGTGTCGAGCCGCGCCGACTCCTGCGTGAAGCGTTCGCGCACGGCGACGACCTCGCGGTCCGCCGCCTCCACCTGCTTCGCAAAGCCGCTGCGCTGGCTGTCGATCATCGCGCGGCGTTCTGCGAGTTCGGTCTTGATGGCTTCGTGCGCCTTGGCCTGCTGCTTGGCGTGGTCGGTGCGCAACTGCTCGATGCGCGCCCGCAACGTGGCCAGTTCCGCCGTGAGGTCCGCGCGGGCCTTGGCCTGCTGCCTGAGGTGCTCCACGCGCCGTTCTTCGATGCGCTCCCGTTGCACGGCCAAGTCGGCGGCGATGGCCTCGCGCTGCGGGCGTTGCTGTGCCTGGAGCGCCTGCCCCTTCTTGATGTTGTCGAACTTAAACAACCCGCCGGCACCCTGCTTCGTGTAAGCGTCCACCGCGCGGTCGAGCACGGCCAGCCGTTCGTTCAGCGTGGCGATGGCTGACTCCTCGGCGACGAACTTCGGTCCCTCGGCCCGGTCCAGTGCGGCGAGTCGCTCGTTCAAGCTGGTGGTCGCGGCCTCCTCGACGGCGAAGCGCGGCGCACCGGCTTTGTCCATCGCACTCAAGCGCTCGTTGAGGCTGGTGATGGCAGCCTCTTCGATCGCGATGGCTTTCTTGAGCACTTCACCCTGCTCGGTCACGCGCTGGGCGGGCACTTGCAAATCGCGGTCGCGCCGCTCCTGCGCCGTCTTGCGCCGCTCCTGAAGGCGGGCGAGCGCCTGGTTCAGGGACTCGTTGCCCGCCGTGATCCGCTGCTGGAGCTTGCCGATATCTTCGCGCGTGGCCTCACTGCTCGTCGCGAGCGACCCGCGTGCGCCGTCAATCTGGCGCTGCGTGTCCACGATCTCCTTCTCGTTGCGGACGATCTGGCTCTCGAACAGGGTGATCTGCATGTGCGTGCGCTCATACGCCCGCGCGAGGTAGCCGTAGTTGCCCAGCGAAGTGATCGCGATGAGGGACAGCACCGCGAGCACGAGGTAGATCTTCAGCACGCGGCTCGTCACGTTCCAGTAGCGCGACAGGTAGGACGCGGCGACGAGCTTCCCTACTTCCAAGCTCGCTGCCATGACCATCACCGCCACGGCCGAACCAGCGAAGAGAAAGCCCAGGCCCTGCACGGAGAAGAACGCCGAGACGCCCGCGATGAACAAGGCCGAAGCGACCAGCAGATACTTGAAGGAAGTGGGCACCATTCCGGCGTGCTCGGCCGGATGGTGATCAGGGGGAGGTTGCGCCATAACGGTAGAATAATTGCGGGCCGGAGATTGGCCCAAGCCGACGGAAACCAGGTGAACAGGTGAAGACGCAGCGCATGGCCTGATTCTAGTATAGTCGCTTCGCGTAGTCCACAGGGAATGGTCGCGGCTCGCGAGCCGGAAAACAGAACAGCGGCTGACGCCATCGCCAGCCGCCGTTTTGTGAAGTCGAACGAGCTTTAGTTGAACTTGTTCTTCCGATACGCGCCCATCGCCGGGGCGTCCGGGTTCACCTCGGGGCCGAAGTAGCGGAGGGTGACGAGCGGTTCGGTCTCGCTGGTGTTCTCGAAGGTGATCCCGTTCTTCGCGCCGTCTTCGGTGCAGAAGTATT
>VHCN01000030.1 GCA_016871675.1 Verrucomicrobiota bacterium | reverse complement strand
ACGACGCGGCCGTCCATGACCGTGAGGGCGACCCGCGCATGCTGGAGTTCGTCGGGCGGCACGGTGAAGAGGTTGCGGTCGAGCATCACAAAGTCCGCGAGCATGCCGGGCGCGAGCATCCCTTTCGCGTCGATGACGCGTGTTTGCTTCATCGCGAGCTTCCGGACCGTCGCGGAGTCGCCCAGCAGGAAAATCCGGCCGTCCCGGACGGCGAGCGCCTGCATGCGCGGATTGCGCGGGTGCAGGGTGCGGATGTCGGCGTTGAGGACGACCAGGTCGGGCGCGAGCGGGTGATCCTGTGGCAAGGCGGCGCGAGGCATGGCAATGAGAAGTGCTGCGGCAAGGAGGGACGGCTTCACGGCTGAATCGTGTTGATGGAGGAATAGTCGCGCCGGCCCGATTTGTCAGCAGTCATCTGGCATCAGGGTGGTCGTTGACTCGCCTCCTCGGCCTTCGTAGGGTGCGCACAACTCTGGGCACGACTGCCCGCGACCGTTCCAGCCTTACCGATATGAGACCGACCCTTCGCACCACCCGGATCTGCTTCGGCCCGACCGGGGGCGCGCGTGCCTTCACGCTGATCGAACTTCTCGTCGTCATCGCCATCATCGCAATTCTTGCGGGGATGCTTCTCCCGGCGCTGGCCAAGGCAAAGGCCAAGGGGCATGAGGCGAGCTGCCTCAACAACGAGCGCCAGCTCGGCCTGGCCATCGGGCTCTACACGCAGGAGGCGGACGAACGCCTGCCGCTCCCGCGCAACTGGGGCCGCTACTGGGGCAACACCTTTCCGCTTCGGACCGAGGCCATCTGGCTGCCCGAACTGCTCGCCATGCATCTCGGTGTCCAAACCAACGTGCAGTCGAAAAGCTTTCAATGCGCCGGCGGCATCAAGGGCATCCAACTCCGCAACGACGTGCTGTGGACGCGCGTGGTCGCCAACTTCACCAACACTTACGTCTGGAACCACATCTACTGGAACCGCCAGATCAACAACTACGACTTGCCCCGCCCCGTGAGCGGCCGGCACGACAGCGCATCCGTGCGCCCGCAGGACGCCGTGCTCATCTGGGAGATGCCCTACTGGGACTTCCGCACCATGCCGCACAACATGGGCATCAACCTCGTTTACAAGGACGGCCACGCCGGACGCTACAAGGGATTGCCCAGCGAGAACGACTGGTGGAGTTTCCACAGCCAGGACGGCTGGGATTTCTGAAATCCGGCTTGCAACTCTTGCAGCGCGGCCATTGTCTTTTGTCACGTTATGGCATCGCCGCTGCCTCCCGAAATCCGCGTTGAACTCATTCGCCACGGCACACGCTACGTGCTGCCACGGCGTCAGACAGGCCAGCTGAAAGCGGTCGGTTGCGTGGCCGTCGCATTTGGCGTCCTGTTTGGCGGCTTTGCCGTCTTCTGGACCGTCATGGCGCTGGTGATAACG
This sequence comes from Verrucomicrobiota bacterium, assembly GCA_016871675.1. Lineage (NCBI taxonomy): Bacteria > Pseudomonadati > Verrucomicrobiota > Verrucomicrobiota bacterium. The sequence continues at coordinate 36,447 of VHCN01000030.1, read as the reverse complement.
CAGAAAAGCGCCTTCAGCATCGGTGGCGTGTTGTTCGCCCTGTTCGGAATTCCCTTCATTCTCGCCGGCCTTTTCATCATCGGTTTCGGCGTCATATCCATGATCGGCCATTGCGAAATCGAGTCCGAAGGAGGCGAGCTGCGCGCCCGTGAGCGCGGCGGGCCGTTCCACTGGACCCGCCGGTTCAAGCCGGGCGCCATCCGGCGCTTCATGGCTTCCTCCGGCGCCGCGCGCATCAACGACCAGCCCGTCACCTCAGGACCGCTTTCGGACGTCGGCACGCTCATGGCCGAGATGGATGACGGCAAGCCGCGCTTCATCGTGCTCGGCTACCCGCGAGCGCTCGTCGAGGCGCTCGCCAGCGAACTCTCCACCAAGCTCGGCAAGGAAACCGGCGTTCCCCTTGAGGCAACCAAGGTTTTCGGGCCGGGTGAATCCACCGCCGAGGCGCTCGTCAACGAAGAACGCCGCGAACCGCCGACCGGCACCAACATCCGGGTCATGCCGCAAGGCGACGCGATCCTCGCTACGCTTCCACCAACGGGCTTCAAAGGCCAGGCGCGGTTCCTGTTGATCTTCTCGATTTTCTGGCTGCTGCTTTCCAGCGTCGTGCTCGCCGCGTTCACCGTGGCTGGGCTCTCGGACAGCGTGAAAGGCGACAAGCCGCCATGGTTCATCTTCGTCTTCCTCGCGGGATTCGAAGCCATCGGCATCGGCATGCTACTCGGCGCCATCAACCTCGCGCGTCGAAAGGCCTCGCTGCGCGCCTCGCCAACCGACCTCATGATCGTCCGACAGTCGCCCTTCGGCTCGAAGACCTTCAAGTCCACGCGCGCCGAAATCACGTCCATCCAAGTCGGCCCGAGCGGCATGACCGTCAATGCAGTGCCCGTGATGGAACTGCAGGTCATCGCCGCCGGCGGCACAAAGCACGGCTTCTTCACCGGCCGCACCAACGAGGAACTCGCATGGCTCGCCACGGAACTGCGCCGCGCGATGAACGTGCCCCTCGCGGAGGGCGGATCCGGCGCGCCGCCCAAACTCGGGGAACGTCCTTAACACCCGAGCCACGATCGTGTTCCTCATCCTCATCGTCTCGCTGGAGAGATTGGGATTAGGATGAAGATGAAGATGAGGAAGCGTGGGCAGGCCTCAACAGGCTTGCCAGCCGCCCTCCGGGTCAGGCTTACTTCGCCGGACTTTTTTTCCGCCGCCCACAACCGATGACGCCCGAACAACTCGCCAAAGCCAAGTCGCTCGGCTTCTCCGACCGGCAGGTCGCCCATCTTACCGGCCGGACCGAGGACGACATCCGCGCGCAACGCAAGCACCTCGGCCTTGTGCCGAGCTACCGCCTCGTGGACACCTGTGCGGCCGAGTTCGAGGCTTACACGCCCTATTACTACTCGACCTACGACCGCGGCGACGACGAAGTGAAGGCCACGCCGAAGAAGAAGGTGATGATCCTCGGCGGCGGCCCGAACCGCATCGGGCAGGGCATCGAGTTCGACTACTGCTGCGTCCACGCCGCCTTCGCGCTCAAGGAGGACGGCTTCGAGACGCTGATGGTCAACTCCAATCCCGAGACAGTCTCGACCGACTACGACACGAGCGACAAACTTTTCTTCGAGCCGCTCACGCTCGAGGACGTGCTGCACATTTACGAGCGCGAGCAATGCTGGGGCGCCATCGCGCAATTCGGCGGGCAGACGCCACTCAACCTCGCGCTCGGCCTCCAGAAGAACGGCGTCAACATCATCGGCACCTCGCCTCAGAGCATCGAGACCGCCGAGGACCGCAAGCTCTTCGCCGCGATGCTGCGCAAGCTCAACATCCCGCAGCCGGCCAACGGCCTTGCGGTGAACGAGGCCGAGGCGCTCGCGGCCTCGAAGAAACTCGGCTATCCCGTGCTCGTGCGCCCGAGCTTTGTGCTCGGCGGTCGCGCGATGCAGATCGTCTATTCCGACGCGGAGCTGTCGCACTACATGAGGTTCGCCGTCGAGGCTTCACCCGAACGTCCCGTGCTCGTGGACAAATTCCTCGAGGACGCCACCGAGGTGGACGTGGACTGCATCGCCGATGTCGGGCACTTCGACAACCCGGCTGACGGCACGATCATCCTCGGCGGGATGCTCGAGCACATCGAGTTCGCCGGCGTCCACTCGGGCGACGCCGCGATGGTGCTGCCGCCGCACACGCTTTCCGAGAACGTCATCGCCACCATCCGCGATTACACGCACGCGATGGCGCGCGAACTCAAGGTCATCGGCCTGATGAACGTGCAATACGCCGTGAAGGGCGACGATGTGTATTGCCTCGAGGTCAACCCGCGCGCGTCGCGCACCGTGCCGTTCGTCAGCAAGGCCATCGGATTCCCGCTCGCGAAACTCGCCGCGAAAGTCATGGCCGGCAAGTCGCTCAAGGCACTCGGCTTCACCCAGGAAGTTTGGCCGAAGTATTGGGCCGTGAAGGAGTCCGTATTCCCGTTCAACCGCTTTCACGGGCAGGACATTCTACTCTCGCCCGAGATGCGCTCGACCGGCGAGGTCATGGGTCTGGACGCCGACCTTGGCATCGCCTACGCCAAGTCGCAAATGGCCGCGCTCGCGCCGTTGCCGCTCAAGGGCAGGGTCTTCATCAGCGTCAGCGACCACCACAAGAAAGACGTGGCCGAAGTCGCGCGACAGTTCGCCGGTCTCGGGTTCGACCTCGTCGCCACCGGCGGCACGGCATCGGTGCTGGAAAAAGCCGGGCTGGAAGTGGAACGCGTCTTCAAGCTGTCCGAAGGCCGGCCCAACGCCATTGACCTGCTCAAGAACCGGGACATCCAACTCGTCATCAACACGCCCAGCGGCGCCACGCCGCGCGCCGACGAGGTGAAGATTCGCACCACCGCCGTTTACACCAACACGCCGATCATGACGACGCTCTCGGGCGCGCGCGCCGCCGCCCTCGGCATCGCCGCGCTGAAAAAGTCCGGCTACGAAGTCCGCACCGTGCAGGAGTATCACTGACGACGGCGGCTGTGCCCCTCCGCCCGGATCGCGCGCGCCCGGCTCAGAAGTTCCACAACTCGTTCACCGGCGCCTTCCGGCTGAACTTCCACACCGCCCAGCCGAGCGCGCCGAGCGCGAGCAGCAGTGTGATGCGAAGCAACGCGATGTGCCGGTCGCGCTTCTTCAGCAGCCGCGCGAGTTCCTCGTTCGAGTGCTTGAGCCACTCCACATCGGAGCCGATTTGATAGTCGTCTGGCATAAGTCGGGTCGTTTCTTTCCGGCCGTCACCGGCCCCAATTCAGCTCCGCGGGTCGAACGCCGAGCGTCACGTCCGGCGCAGCGTCACGCAAACAGAATCTCGGTCGTCGTCGCATGCTCGTCCCAGCCGCGCGTGGGCTCGGCGGTCACGGAGCCGATGGCCTTGACCGAGATCATCCGGCCGCGGGTTTTCGGGCTTTTCACGTCCACCTGGTCGGGCTTGCACGTTTGCTGGTGGATCTTCTGATGCAACGCGGGCTTGTAGCGCACGTAAAGCAGCTTGGGCGTGTCGGGCGCGAAGAACAAAATGCGCGCCTTGTCGGGGATGCAGCGATAAACCTTGTTGAGGATCGAGCCGCCGAAGGTGAAGCGCTTCAGATAGGTCGCCTCACGGTCGGTGTAAACGCAGGTGAACACGCGCTCGCGCTCGGGCAGCCCGCAGTAGAACAGATCCGGCCCGACGAACAGTTTCTCCGGCAGCTCCGTGACCTTGTAGGTGCCGTCCTTCGAGACGATGAGGACCTTGTCGAACTTGGTGCATTCGAGTTTGAACTCGTCGCCGCTGACCTTGTGGCCCACGTAGCCGCTCTCGCGGTCGTAGGCGACCTTGAACGCCTTGAACGCGACGGCCTTCGCGTCCACCTCCTCGTGCCGCGAGGACTTCGTCGAGAGCCGCGGATACTGCGGGCCGTATTTCTCCAGCAGCGCTTCAAGGTGCGCGAGGGCGAACTTCACCACGTTCTTCAGGTGCCGGCGCGTCTCGCCGAGCCCGGTCTTGGTCTGCTCCATCTCCTCGCGGTGCTGCGCGATGTCAAAGAGCGAGATGCGCCGGATGCGCACCTGCAGCAGGCGCTCGACGTCGGCGTCGGTCAACTCGCGGAGCAACTGGCGGCGGAACGGCTTGAAGCCGTCGCGCACCGCCGCGAGCACGGCGTCGCGGGTCCGGCATTTCTCGATGAGCTTGTAGATGCGTTCCTCGATGAAGATGCGCTCCAGCGTGCGGAAGTGCAGCTCGTCCTCGAGCTGGCGCTGCTTGAGTTCGAGTTCGTGCTTGAGCAGCGCGACGACGCGCCCGGTGTTCTCGCGCAACACCTCGCTGACGGTCAGTTCGACGGGGCGGTTCTCGCGGATGACCACGATGCGGCTCGCGATGGTGACCTCGCAGTCGGTGAATGCGTAGAGGGCGTCCTCCAACTGCGCCGCGCTCACACCCGCCGGCGCCTTGATCTCGATCTCGACGTCCTCGGACGTAAAGTCGTTGATCGTCTTGACCTTGATCTTGCCCTTGCGCGCGGCGTCCTCGATGGACGCGATGAGCGAGTCGGTCGTCGTGCCGGGCGGGATTTCCTTGATGACGACGGTTTGCTCGTCCTTGACCTTGATCTTGGCGCGCACCTTTACCGTGCCGCGGCCGTCGCGATAATCACGCGCGTCCATCAGCCCGCCCGTTGGGAAATCGGGCAGGCACTTGAACGATTCCTTCTTGAGGATCGCGATCTGCGCCGCGAGCAGCTCGGGGAAGTTGTGCGGAAGAATCTTCGCCGACAAACCGACCGCGATGCCCTCGGTGCCGAGCATGAGCAGCAGGGGCAGCTTGCACGGGAGCGTGACGGGCTCGCGGTTGCGCCCGTCGTAACTCGGCACGAACGCGGTGATCTCGTCGTTGAACAGCTCGTTGCGCGCGAGCTCGGTGAGGCGGCACTCGATGTAACGCGGCGCGGCGGCGAGGTCGCCGGTGAAGACGTTGCCGAAGTTGCCCTGGCCCTCGATGAGGTAGCGCTTGTTCGTGAGCACCACGAGCGCGTCACCGATGGAGGCGTCGCCGTGCGGGTGATACTGCATCGCGTGGCCGGTGACGTTGGCGACCTTGATGAACTTGCCGTCGTCCTTCTCGTGCAGCGCCCACAGGATGCGCCGCTGCACAGGCTTGAGGCCGTCGGCGAGGTGCGGGATGGCGCGGTCGCGGATGACGTAGCTGGCGTATTCGAGGAAGCCGCGGTCCATGCGACGGTGCAGCGGAAGCTCGATCTTGCCCGGCACAAACGGACGCGCCGCCGCGTGCGGCGACGTGACGGATTCAGCGACGATGCGGCCGGAGCCGTTGCCGTCGCGTCGCGACTTCGATGGTGCGGGCTTCGGTGCGCCCCCGATGGGAAGCTCGGGCTGTGCGGCGTCGGGCTTGTTTCTGGCGGCGCTCATCGTCACGCGGATTAGACCGGAGCGGACAGGCCGAGGCAAGTTTGGGCGGCGCGCAGCAATGGGCGGCTACTTGCCCGACCGGAAGTTCACCACGTCGCAGTCCTGCATCACGTAGGTCTTGAGTTCGAGGCGCAGCTTGCCGGCGCGCTTGGCCTGCGTCTCGCCGCCGCATTCGACGAGGTCCGCGAAGCTGATGACCTCGGCGCGGATGAACCCCTTCTGGATGTCGGTGTGGATGCTGCCCGCGGCCTCCCACGCGGTCGAGCCGGCGCGGATGGGCCACGCGCGGTTCTCCTTCCCGCCGACGGTGAGGAAGCTGATCCACCCGCTCTCCGCGAACGCGCGCAACAGCAGCGCGTCCGGCTCCGCAAGTTCCGCGGCGTCGGCGGCGACGACCGGCTTGGTGGAGATGAAGTTGTGCGCCGAGATGGCCGCGAGTTCCTCCGGAGCGAGCCCGGCGGAGGACACGGGGTTCTCGCTCATCAACGCCTCGGCGAGTTTTTCGAGCACGGCCTTCTCCGCCGCGGCGGGCCCGCGGCCGAGGCGCGTCTCGACGGCTTCGAGGTCCTTCATCAACAGGTCGCTCAGCGCGGCGCGCGTTGTGAGAATGGCGTCGGCTGTGAGCAGTTCCTTGTCGGTGACGACGTCCACCTGCGCGCAAGCCTTCTTCTGCGCCTCGACGAGTTTGTCCACCTGGTCGAGTCGCGGGTCCTTGAGATTATGCCGGCCGGGCGTGATCGAAGTGATGCCGAAGAGGGAAAATTTCACCGGCCCTGCTTAGTCCCGTGTGCGGGCGGGGTCAAGGGTGGAACCACGGGCGGATGCGGTCAGTCCTCCACCGGCACGACGAGGTTCTCCATGATGTAGTCGCGCCGTTCGGGCGTGTTCTTGCCCATGTAGAATCCCAGAATGCCTGTCGCCTCGGTCTTGGGCGCGTATTCCACCTGGCTCAGGCGCATGTCGTCGCCGATGAACTGCGCGAATTCCTTCGGGCTGATTTCACCGAGCCCCTTGAAGCGCGTGATCTCGGCGCTCTTTCCCATCGCCGCAACGGCGGCGTCGCGTTCGGCTTCGCTGTAGCAGTAGGTGGTGCGCTCCTTGGTGCGCACGCGGAACAGCGGCGTCTCCAGCACGAACAGGTGCCCGTCGTGCGCGAGCGGGTCGAAGAAGCGGAAGAAGTAGGTGATCATCAGGTTGCGGATGTGCAGCCCGTCCACGTCGGCGTCCGTGGCGAGGATGACCTTCTCGTAGCGGAGGTTGGCGATGCTGTCCTCGATGTCGAGCGCGCGCATGAGGTTGTAGAGCTCGTCGTTCTTGTAGACGGCGTCGCGCTTGAGGTCCCACACGTTGAGCGGCTTGCCCTTGAGCGTGAAGATGGCCTGCGTGTCCACGTTGCGGCAGCTCACGATCGAGCCCGCGGCGCTCTGCCCCTCGCAGATGAAGATCATCGAGCCGCCGCCCTTGCCGCGCTCCTTGTCGAAGTGCCGCTTGCAGTCCTTGAGCTGCGGGATGCGCAGCGTGATGGCCTTGGCGCGTTCGCGCGCGAGCTTCTTCACCTCCTGCAATTCCTTGCGGAGCTGCCGGCTGTCCTCGGCCTTTGCGAGGATCATCTCGGCGATGTTCTTGTTGCGGCTGAAGAAGTGCAGCAGTTCCTGCCGCACGTTGTTCACCAGCTCGGTGCGGATTTCCGTGTTGCCGAGCTTGTTCTTCGTCTGCGACTCGAACACGGGGTCCTTCAACCGGATCGCCACCGCGCCCACGATGCCCTCGCGCACGTCGTCGCCCTCGAAGCCGCCCTTGCTGAACTCGTTCACCGCCTTGAGCAACCCCTCGCGGAACGCCGACAGGTGCGTGCCGCCGTCGCTCGTGTATTGGCCGTTCACGAACGACAGGATCACCTCGCCGTAGCGGCTGTTGCTGTGCGTGAAGCAGAACTCGAGCATCTTGCTCGTGTAATGCAGCGGCGGGTAGATCGGCTCGGCGTTGTCCGCGGCGAGGTTCTCCATCACCAGGTCGCTCAACCCGTGGCGCGAGACGAAGGGCTTGCCGTTGTAAACGAGCTTCAGCCCCGTGTTCAGATACGCGTAGTGGCGGAGGCGTTTCTCGATGAACTCGTCGCGCCACTGGATGTCCTTGAAGATGTCCGGGTCCGGCGTGAACCGCACGAACGTGCCGTCCGCCTCCTTCGTTTTGCCCTTCCCATCCTTCTTGAGCCGGCCCTGCTTGAACGCCGCCTCGACAAACTCGCCCTCGCGATGGCTGCGCACGAGGAACGCCTGCGACAGCGCGTTGACCGCCTTGGTGCCCACGCCGTTGAGGCCGACGCTGAACTGAAACACGTCGTCGTTGTATTTCGCGCCCGTGTTGATCTGCGACACGCAGTCAATCACCTTGCCCAGGGGGATGCCGCGGCCGAAATCGCGCACGGACACCACGCCGTCCTTGAGTTCGATATGGACCTCGCGCCCGTGGCCCATGATGAATTCGTCCACCGCGTTGTCCAAGACCTCCTTGAGGAGGATGTAGCAGCCGTCGTCATAGTGCGAGCCGTCGCCGAGCCGCCCGATATACATGCCCGTGCGCAGGCGGATGTGCTCGATGCTCGAGAGCGTCTTGATCTTGCTCTCGTCGTAAACGTGCTTCTTGTTGTCGGCCATGCGTCGCGCACGAATGATGGGAACGCCGCGCGCGAATTGCCAACTGGAAACGTGACGGGCCGCGCCGCGTCCGGCATCCTCGCCACATGGCCGAGCCCCGAACCATCCGCAACCTCGCCCTCGCGGGCTTCATGGGCACGGGCAAGTCGTCCGTCGGCCAGCTCGTCGCGCAGGAGCTCGGCTTCGAATTCGTGGACACGGACGCGATGATCGAGGCGCGGACAGGCCGCAACATCGGCGACATCTTCACCGAGGCGGGCGAGGCCCTGTTCCGGCGCCTCGAAACCGAGGTGCTCGACGGGCTCGCGGCGCGTGCCGACATGGTGATTTCCACGGGCGGCGGCCTCATCGTGAATCCCGCGAACCTCGCGAGCCTCAAGTCGCACGCGCTTGTCGCCTGCCTGTGGGCGACGCCCGCGACCATCCTGGAGCGCACGCGCGGGCACACCCACCGGCCGTTGCTGCAAGACCCCGACCCGCTGTCGAAGATTCGCGAACTCCTCGCGCAGCGCGAGAAGGCTTACAAGCAGGCGGACCTGCTCATCAACACCGAGTCGCGCTCCATCCGCGAAGTCGCGCAACATGTGCTGTTGCAATTCCGCCAGGCGCGCGAGAAGTCAGGATGAAGGACGCCATTCGCACGCGGGCGCTCGAACTCGGCTTCGACGACTGCCGCTTCACCACGGCGCGACCGCCCGCGAGCGCGCCGAACTTCGAGCGGTGGATCGCCGACGGACGCCACGGCGACATGGGCTACCTCGCGCGCAACGCGCCGAAACGGGTCGAGCCGCAGCGCGTGCTCGAGGGCGCGCGGTCCGTGATCTGTCTCGTCGCCAGCTACGCTGGCGCAGTTTCGTCGCCCCGGTTTCAGGTTTCGGGCGCGGAGTCCGCGCCAGACGGCGCCAAGCCGAAACCCGAGACCCGCGACCCAAGGCCCGGCATCATCGCCCGTTACGCGCGGTTCCGCGATTACCACGACGTGCTCGGCGAGCGGTCGCGAGAACTCGCCGCGTTCGTGGACGCGCTCGGCGGCTCCGGCACACGCTCGCTGTGGTATGTGGACACCGGTCCCGTGCTCGAACGCGACCTTGCGCAACGCGCGGGCGCCGGCTTCATCGGCAAACACACGAACCTCATCAACCGCGCCCTCGGCAACTGGTTCTTCCTCGCCGAAATCCTCACCACGCTGGAGCTGGAGCCCGACGCGTCCGAGCGCAACCGCTGCGGCACGTGCACGCGCTGCATCACGGCGTGCCCGACGCGCGCCATCACCGCGCCGTTCGAACTCGATGCGCGGCTCTGCATCTCCTACCTCACGATCGAGTTGAAAGGCAGCATCCCCGTCGAACTCCGTCCCGCGATGGGCGCGCGCATCTTCGGCTGCGACGACTGCCTCGAAGTTTGCCCCTGGAACAGGTTTGCCCGCGAAGGCCGGATGATGAAAGCCCACGCCCGTGCGGACCTCGCGCAGTCCGACTTGCTCGAACTGCTCGCGCTCGACGACGCGGCATTCAAGCAGCGCTTCGCCGGCACGCCGATCCTCCGGACCAAACGGCGCGGCCTCTTGCGCAACGTCTGCGTCGCGCTCGGGAACACGGGGCACGAAGACGCACGGCCTGCACTCTTGAAGGCGACCCGCGATCCAGAGCCGCTCATCGCGGAGCATGCACGATGGGCAACGGCACAAATCGAGCACCGAGCCGCGGACGGGCGAGGTTAGCCCCGACGTCCTTCTCGTGCCGCCGGGCTACGTCAACCCGCTCGCCGACCTGGCGCGGTTCACCACCGTCTGCGCCAGCGCGCGCGCTTTCGCCGCGCCGTTGCGGAGCACGGTGTGGACGTGGTCGAGGTTTTTCTCCAATTCAGCCCGCCGCGCGCGGGCGGGTGCAAAGCAGTTCCAGTAGTGCTCGAAGAGCGCCTTCTTCAAGTCGCCGTAGCCGAGGCCGCCGGCGCGCAGGCGTTGCTCGAAGCCGCTGGCAATGTCCGGCGGCGCGACAAGCTGGAGCAGTTGCACGGCGATATTCTTGTCCGCGTCCGGCTTGGGCTCCTGCGGCGCGCGGCTGTCCATCACGATGGACATGATCTTTTTCCGCAGCGCCTTCTCGTCGCCGAAAATCTCGATGGTGTTGCCGTAGCTCTTGCTCATCTTCTGGCCGTCGGTGCCAGGCACGGCGGCGACGGCGTCGCGGATTTCGGCCTCGGGGATGACGAAGGTCTGGCCGTAGAGTTCGTTCCACTTCGCGGCGATGTCGCGGGTGATTTCGACGTGCTGCTTCTGGTCGCGCCCAACGGGCACGAGGTTCGAGTCGTAGATGAGGATGTCCGCCGCCATGAGCACGGGATAGGCGAAGAGGCCGTGGTTCGGAGAGAGGCCGTGGGCGACCTTGTCCTTGTAGCTGTGGCAGAGTTCGAGCCGGCTCATCGGCGTCACGCTCGAGAGCAGCCACGTGAGTTCGGTGACTTCGGGCACATCCGACTGGCGGAAGAAGACCGAGCGCGCCGGGTCGAGTCCGCACGCGAGGAAGTCCAGCGCCACGTCGAGCGTGTTGCGTCGGCGCCCGGCGGGGTCCGTCAGCGACGTCATCGAGTGGTAGTCGGCGATGAAGTAGAAGCACTCGCCCCGCGCCTGCAGTTCGATGGCCGGGCGCATCATGCCGAAGTAGTTGCCGAGGTGCAGCGCGCCCGAGGGCTGGATGCCGGACAAAATTCGCATGGGCGGGACGGTAGCAGGGAGGCGAACGGAAGTTCAAAGTTCAAAGTTTTGGTTCAAAGCATGGGGGGGGCGACAGGCCGCTCGAATCTCGGTGTTTTCCCTGAGCCCCGGCTGGTTGAGGTGCGGGCAATTCGTGCTACCTTGCCTCGGCATTGAGGACGGGCTTCAAGGAACCCGTTTGAGGCGCCGGAACCGGCTTTGTCCCGGTTTGTGGTTCTTTTGAATCTCACCCCCACTTCACATGAAAATCCAGACTCTCAGGCTGGCCGCGTGCGCCGCGTTGCTGTTGACGGGCGCGGGTTGCGCCAGTGTGTTCCCGAGCGGTGGCCACACCGACAAGTCGCCGTGGCGCAGTTTCGACGACGCCAAGGCGGCCTTCGACGGCATCGGGCTCGGCGCCGACTCGGCGTGCGAACTCAAGACGTCGGGCTTCGACCCGTTCTCGAACCCGAACGTGAAAATCCTGAACCACCTCGAACTGATGCAGCGCTTCATGCCCAACCACTCCATCCGGCTCGAGGATCTGCCCGTGCCGGTGCGCCAGTGCATCGCCGCCCAAGACCGCGCGATGGGCTACGAGATGGACATCACCGTCACGCGCAACCGGCGCCACGGGAATCTCGTGATGGACATGTTCCGCTTCAACCGCAAGACCCACGAGACGGGCTGGCAGTTCAAGGCGCTCGTGCTCGTGAACGACGGCACGGTGGTTTACAAACTGTGGAGCGGGCAGCCGAACATCGACCGCTACGACCAAAAGAAGCGCCCGCTCGGGCCGCTTCAGGAAATCGAGGCGAGCGTCGGCCTGCCGGGAATCCGCTGACGCAAGCCGCGACGATCAAGCCAGCGCAGCGAGTCGCGGCTCGATGTCCGGCGGATTCCACCACACCGGCTTGCCACAGTCGGTGGCGATGACGCGAGCCGCGTTGTAGCCGCAGAGGCCGGTGACGTTGCCGCCCGGATGCGTCGAACCGCCGCACAGGTAAAGCCCCTCGATGGGCGTGCGATAGTTTCCCGCGCCGGGAAACGGCCGGTTGAAACCCACCTGTCCGTTCGCGAACGAGCCGACGAGCAAGTCGCCACCCGTCATGTTCGGCAGCGTGCGCTCGGTGTCCAGCGGCGAGCGCGCGAACCAGTCGAGCACCGCGCCCCCCGCGAGATTCGGCGCGAACTGCGACCAGAACTTCAGCAGCCGCGAACCGTGCCCGGCGGCCTCGCGGTCCCACTCCCGGGCGTCGCCGCGCAGCGCGAAGGGCAGTTTCTCCCACAGAAACGCCGTGTGTTTCCCGGCAGGCGATTGCGATGGGTCGAACAGCGTCGGGCACGCGCCCCACGCGACAGTCGCCGGGATTTCACCGCGCTCGTGAGCCGAGACGATGTCGTGAAACTGCCCGAACCGCTCGAGTCCGAGGATGAACATGAATGCGCGACCGAGCTCCGGCCGCCGCGCGGATGCCGCCCAGCGCGGCGGTTCGTCGAGCGCGACGTTCAGCGCGAAGAGCGGGGCGAGCAGGTTGTATTGGAACCTGCGCGCGCGTTCGCGCAACGCCTCGGGTGCAGACCCGGGCGCGAGCAATTGGAGGAACGTCTGCTGTGGATTGAGCCCGGACACGATTGCGTCCGCCGACAGCATCTCGCCGGAGTCGAGCGCCACGCCGGACGCGCGACCGTTACGGACGACGATTCGCTCCACGTTCACCCCGCAGCGCACTTCGCCGCCGTGTTCCGCGATGTCAGCGACGAGCCCGCGCGCGAGGTTGCCCGAGCCGCCCACGCACATCTGCGCCTTCGCGGGTGAGGCGAGCAGCGCGGGGATGGCGTGGCCGAAGCCGGGCTGACGCAGGTCCACCTCGCGCAGGCCGTTGAAGAAGAGCAGCCCGGCGCGGAGGGCGTCGTGCTCGAAGTTCTGCGAGACAAATTCGATTGGCGAGAGCGCGGAGACTTCGAGCAGGCGACGGCCAAGCTTGCTCCGTGAGAGCAGTTGTCGGCGATGCTCCGGCTCCAGCGGCGGCGACTGCGCTTCGGGCACGAGGATTTGCTCGACGATGGGGCGGAACTCCTCGGTCCAGCGGCGCAGGGCTTCGGCGTCCTTGCGCGAGAATCCGGCGAAGGACGCGGCGGTGCGCTCGAAATCCGTCCACCACTCCAACGCACTGCCATCGCGGAGCAGCATGGCCACGTTCAACTCCGGCTCGATGTAGCGCACGCCGTGGCGCGCAAGTTCGAGGTCGCGGAACCACGGCATCCGCGTGATGGCACGGTGGAAGAACGAGTGCGGGTGATGCGTGAATCCGGGCAGCCGCGGGTTCGCCATCGTGAGCAAGCCGCCGCCGGGTTCGGCGGCGCGCTCAAGCGTGAGTGTGCGCAGCCCGCACCGCGCGAGATACGCCTGCAGCACGAGCGCGTTGTGCCCGGTGCCGAGAAGGAGAACGTCGTGATGAGAGTTCATGAAATCAACGACAACCACCAAGGCACGAAGACACGAAGACACGAAGAAGAACGCCTTCGCTTCGTGTCTTTGTGTCTTCGTGGTTCATCCAATCTCCGGGCCGGCGAGGGCAAAGATCATCCGCGGAACGCCGGGACAGAGGTTTTCGCCGAGGAACATTCGCGTGAGCTGCCGCGCGGGCTCGAAGCCGAGTCGCTTCGCGAACTCGATCGCGCCTGTCTGCGCGTCGGGAATGTCCCAAAGGACAGCCCGACCTTGGAGAGGGTTCAGCAGGGACTTGATCACCGGCGCCGCGGCGGGAAGCGACCCGGCAACGATCGGCCCGAGATAGGACGCAATGGTCCCCCTTCGGACGAAGCCGAAACTGTTCACGCGTGCCTTCATCGTGGCGCCAACAAGGGAGCGCGACACCAAGTCCTGCATCCGTCGCACCAAGAAAAACCTGTCAGCTCCGAACGCCTTCAAGTCGAGGGCTTGAACTGGCTCGTAGCTTGACGGCAGCAGCTTTCGGACTTTGCAGTTGGCAGGAGGCTCAACCACTGGGAGCCGCGCGTGAACACACCGGGTAAACGTCCATTCCGTTTGGAAACCGAGCTTCTCATAGAGCGGCCGGCCGGCCGGCGTGGCGTCGAGTTTGATGCAGCGCACACCACGTTCGTGGAGGCGGGAAAGGGCGTGGAGCATCAGTGCGCGGCCGATGCCCTGTCGCCTTTGCGACGGATGCACCAGCATCATGCCAATCCACGCGAGGTCGGTGCCGTAGCGCGTCGTCGTGACTGTGCCTGCCGGTTTGCCTTCCCACTCGGCGACGAAGCAGCCGTCCTGGGCGCAACGCAACAAGTTCATCCAGTCGTCCCGAGTCTGGTTCCACCCCGCGAGCGCGCAGAGTTCCATCCCAAAACCCACATCCTGTGAAGTCATCCTCCGGATGCGCAGCGGGTCGGGCATGGCCTTCTGTAGCGGCTGTGCGGTTTGCGGGCAAAACTAAATCACTCCGCGCTGCCGGTCCGCCACTTCTCACCTCTCGCGTCTCACGCCTCGGCTCCAGTCCGCATTTCGCCGCTTGCCCCCGCGCTCCCGTGCGATACGTTCGCGCGCGACGCATGGTGCTGGTCTTGGACAACTACGATTCGTTCACCTACAACCTCGTCCAGTATCTCGGCGAACTGGGCGTGGCGATGCAGGTCCACCGCAACGACCAGCTTACCGTGGAGCAGGCGCGCGCGTTGCGGCCGGAGCGCGTGCTCGTGTCGCCGGGGCCATGCTCGCCGCGCGAGGCGGGGCTCTCGAACGAGATCATCCGCGAGTTCGGCGAGCGGCAGCGCGTGCCGGTCTTCGGCGTGTGCCTCGGGCACCAGTGCATCGGACACACATTCGGCGCGGACGTGGTGGTGAACCACCGCATGATGCACGGCAAGACCTCGCCCATCCGCCACGACGGCCGCGATCTGTTTGAGGGCATGGCGAATCCCTTTAACGCCACGCGCTACCACTCGCTCGTGATCCGGCGCGACTCGATGCCCGCGTGCCTCGAAGTGACCGCCGAGACGGACGAGGGTGAAATCATGGGCGTGCGGCACAAGGAGCGGCCGATCTGGGGCGTGCAGTTCCATCCCGAGAGCATCCTCACGGAGAACGGCAGGCAGATCATGCGGAACTTCCTGAAGCTGCAGGCGGTGTAGAAGCGCGGGCACCCGCGCGGACGGCTGAGTCCCGTTGGAGGGAACCGATACGACCGACCGCCGCAGATTGATGCCACGGAAGGCCGGCTTCGCTACTCCCGCATCCGCTCAGCCTCGAGGCCCATCGTCGCGCACCAGTCGCGATACGCCTGCGGCGCGATTTCGCTGGGCTTGATTTCGCTGCGACCGCCCCAAAAGACGTTCGTGTAGCCGACCTCGATGCCCGCCTCACGAAGGTGCGCGTCGATGGCCGACTTGTGCGCGAGCACGACCGTCTTGTCGGTGCCGTGCGCCACGCCCATCACGTTCACGTTGCGGAATTCCGGCCCGCCCTCGCGCCAGTAGGCGTGGGTCATGATGTGATGCCGGCCCACCTCGCGGCCCGCGTCCATCTCGCGGCCCGGCGGCACCGCCCAGTGGAAGAGCGCGTTGAAGCGCGTCACCCGCCCGCCGTCGCTCTGCGGCTTGACGTGTTCGAGGAACGTCGAGAAGCGCCCGATGATCTTGCGCCGCTCGAACTCCTCGGCGAACTCGATGAACGTGGCGGGCGGCACGCCTGCTTCCGCCGCGCGCGCCGCCCACAGGTCCGGCACGAGTTCCTCCGGCTCAAACTCGCGCTTGAGCGCGGTGAGCACGCGCCATTCGAGGTCGTTGAGCGCGACCACGGAAACATCCGTCGCCTCGGCGGGCACGTCGGCGCGGCTGCCGGGTTCCATGCCGCGACGCCGCACATGGCCGACACCGAGCGCGAACAGCTTCTTTGCAGGCAGCAGCACGAACTTCTCCGCGCCCGTCCGTGTGCAGAGGAACTCGCAGTGCTTCCGCAGCGAGAAGCCCTGCGGGACTTTCAGCGTCGTCCACAGCTTGTAACTTGATCCCGGCGTCGCCGCGTCGGTCGAGCGGGTGACAACGTGCCCGCTGAACGGGTCCTGCTGGAACATCCAATCGAACGCGGCGTCGAGTTTGTCCTGCGGCACCTGCCAGGCGACGAGCGCGCCCTGCGCGAGGTTCGTGGCGAGCAGCGTCTGGCGCACGCGGCGGATGTTGCCGGCGGTGAGCATCGCGCGGATGCGCTCGATGACGGTGTCCAGCGGCAGGCCGGTCTGCCGCGCGATTTCGCCGAGCGGGTCGCGCTGGAATCCCTGCAACTGATCCTCGCTCACCGCGAGGATGCGGGCGTTCAGCGGATCGGCGAACTCAACGGGGACGGCGATGGCGCTCATGCGGAGATTTCAGACGGTGCGGCGCGACCGCACCTTCGCGGAGAAGTTGGTGGAGGGCCGGGTCGGACGCCAACCAATTCTTGGTGGAGAACAGGGCTACTTCTTCTTCGCCGGCGCCTCGGCGACGGGTGATTTGAAGAAGAGATTTCCGGTCGCCTGCACCTTGCGGCGGAAAATCCTGTCGCCGCAGGCCACGTAGAGCCATTCGAGCTTGTCGCCCGCGATCGTGACGCTCGTCATTCCTTTGTCGCCGGGATTCGGCAGCACGCCGCACATGCGGCCCGTCGGGTCGAACACCTGCACGCCGAGCGCGCTGGTCACGTAGTAGCGGCCGAGGCTGTCGCTCACCATGCCGTCACCGGCGCTCGCGGCGCTTTTCGGCGGCGGTTCGTTGAACTTCCACTCGCCCTTCGGGTCAACCGGCATGCGCATGGTCATGTAAGGCTCCTTCGCCGACAGCGAGCCGTCCGCCTCGATCCGGAAGACCCACGTGAACTGCCCGCGGTAATCGCTCACCGCGAGCGTCCCCTGGTCGGGCGAGAGCGTGATGCCGTTGGGCGCGGTGATGCCCGTGTCGGCGGCGCGCTTCTCGCCCGTCTTCGCGTTGACGAACGTGACCTGCTTCTTGCCCGTCTCGGTGAAGTAGATGTGGCCCTTGTGCGAAACGACAAGGTCGTTGGGCTGCACGTCCTCGGCCACGACGGTCTTCTTGCCCGACGGCAGTTCGAACGACACGAGCTGCTTGTCCTTGCCGACGCAGGCGTAGAGTCTGCCGTCGGGACCGAACTTGAGCCCGCTGCAAGACGTGCCTTCGATCATCTTCGTCTTCGCGCCGCCCGGCGAGACCTTCCACACCGCGGGCGGCGTCGAGCGCATCTCGGCAAACCACAGGTTGCCCTCCGCGTCCGGCGTGAGGCCGTCAGCAAACGCAATGTTGTCGGCGACCACGCGCCAGCCTTCGCCCTCGACGAGCAGGCGGTGCAGCGTCATGTCGCCGCCGAGGTCCTGCTTCGTGTTGATTTCCGGCTTGTGCGTTTCTTTGCGCCAGAGCCAGCGGAGCGCGTCGGGGAAGTGGCTGCCGCCGTGGTTCGGATTGTGGCCGTAGCCCTCGGCCCATTCGAACTTCACGTCGTAGCCCATGTATTTGAGCGACGCGTGCATCGCCCGGTTCGCCGTCGGCCAGTGGCCGAAGGGATTGTCCAGGTCGCCGCTCGTGTCCGCGAGATACACACGCAACGGCTTGCGCTCGGTCTTTCGGATGAGCGCCTGGTAATCGAATCCGCCGCGCAGATGCACGAAGCTGCCGATGGTCGAGAGCACCTTGCGGAACTGGTCCGGCCGCTCCCACGCCACCGTGAACGCGCAGATGCCGCCGCTGGACGCCCCG
Organism: Verrucomicrobiota bacterium; assembly: GCA_016871675.1. Lineage (NCBI taxonomy): Bacteria > Pseudomonadati > Verrucomicrobiota > Verrucomicrobiota bacterium. Next base: position 18,883 of record VHCN01000030.1, on the reverse strand, counting down.
CAAATCGCGCGGTCATCTGGATTTTTCGACAGACGGAAGTCCTTCTCCACCTCGGGCAGGATTTCCTCGACGAGCATCCGCGCGTAACGGTCGCCGAGCGAATCGTATTCGAAGCTGCGGTTGCTCGCGCCGGCGGCCTTGCCGGACTTGTCCTTGCGCGGCGGCGTGCCGGGCGCGCGGTTGTCGCCGGGCTGGATGAAGATGCCGATGGTCACGGGCATCTCGCCGCGCGCGATGAGGTTGTCGAAGACGATGGGCGCGCGCCACGGGCCGTTGGTCGAGGCGTAGCCGCGGCCGTCCTGAAAGACCATCACGCTCGCGGGCTTGTCGGCGGAGTATTGCGCCGGCACGTAAACCCACCAGTCGCGAATGGTGTTGGTGAACACCTTGCTCTGCCAGTCCTTGTGCTCGATCACGCGCCCGTGCGGGACGGCCGGATTGAACTGATGGTCCGGCGTGGGTTTGAAGTCATCGGCGGCGGAGGCGGCAAAGCCCGCAAGGACGAATGACGAAGTCGGAATGGCGAAGGAATGGCGAAGCACGAACGACACGATACGGCGAGCGAGTGAGTGGGGGTTCATTTTGAAAATTGGGCTTCGGGCTTCTTTCGTCATTCGGATTTCGTCATTCGTCATTTGCGCGCCGGCATCACTTCGCGTGGTCCCGCCACATCCAGCGCATCGTGTCCGGCAGGATTGACCCGCCGTGCCTGCCGCTGTGGCCGCCGTCGCCGAGCTTGAAATCAGAATCGTATTTCGCCCACTTCAACGCCGCGGCCATGTCCTGGTTGGCCAGCGGCCAGTTGCCGTGCAGGTTGTCCAGGTCGTTCGAGCCGTCCTGCAGGAACACCCGCAGTTTCTTGCGCGCGTCCCAGCGCGCCTTGTCCGTGTCGGACAGGTCGCGCGGCGGCGGGCCGGCGGACTTGCGGATGAGCGATGGATACGCGTGCCCGCCGCGGATGTTCGTGAAGCTGCCGATGTGGCTGATGACCTTGCCGAACGACTCCGGCCGCTCCCACGCCACCGTGAACGCGCAGATGCCGCCCGAGCTGATGCCCACGGCGCAGCGGCCCGCGGGATCCTTCGTCACGTTCCACTTCTTCTCCACCCCGGGCAGCAGCTCCTCGATGAGGAAGCGCGCGTAGGCGTCGCCGAGCGAGTCGTATTCGTAGCTTCGGTTGCTGCGCGCCTTCTGCCCCGCCTCGGCCGCCGGCACCGTGCCGGGCTGGATGAACACGCCGAGGGTCACGGGCATTTCCTTTTTCGCGATGAGGTTGTCCATCACCACCGTCGCGCGGAACTGGCCGTTGGTGCCCATGTAGCCCGCGCCGTCCTGGAACACCATCAGGCACGCGGGTTTCGCCGCGTCGTATTGCTTCGGGACATAAACCCACCCGTCGCGCTCCGTGCCGGGAAAAATCTTGCTCGCCTTGAACGAGAACTTCTCGACCGCGCCTTGCGGCACGCCGGCTTGGGGCTTCGAATCCTCGCCGAGTTGATAGTCATCGGCGGCTTGGAGCGGCGCGGCGAGCGAGACGGCGACGCCGCACGCGGAGAGAATCCGGGAAATGTTCATGACGCGCGCACTATGCGGAGGGACACGGCGTTTCCAAGTTCAAAGCTTGCCACGACCACGCCCGCTGGCATCCTCCGCGCTCATCATGAAATGGTTCAAGCACATCGTGCCCGGATTGGTCATCGTCGTGGCATTGCTGGCGGTCATCGGGTTCTTGTTGCCCGGCTCGTATCGCGTCGAGCGCTCGCAGACCATCGCGGCCAAGCCCGACGCCGCCTTCACCATCGTCAACAACCTCAAGACCTGGCCGGAGTGGACGGCCTGGACCGTCGCGCGATTCCCGGACATGAAGATTGAGTTTTCCGGCCCCGGGTCGGGCGCGGGCGCGACCTACCAGTGGTCCGGCAAGTCGAGCGGCAGCGGCAAGTTGCAGATCACGAAGGCCGAGGCGGCGCAATTGATCGTCTACGACCTCGACTTCGAGCAGGGCAAGCATGTGTCCAAGGGTGAGATTTCCTTCGCGCCCGAGGGCGACGCGGTGAAGGTCAAGTGGGTGAATTACGGCGAGCTCGGCGGCAACCCGATGAACCGCTGGTTCGGGCTGCGGATGGACTCGATGATGGGCCCCGACTTGCAGGCCGGCCTCGATAACTTGAAGAAAAAGCTCGAGGCGAAGTAGCGCCTGCCGCGACGCGCCGGCAAAGGAACCCCGGGGCGCGCCACCACCCCGTTGCCTCGCGGGCCGAAGCCGCGCATACTCGCGACATGCCCGCCGTCACGCTTCACCTGCGCCGCACGGGCGGGGGCGCGCCGCGGTTCGAGCGGCACGAAGTCGAGGTCGGCGGACAAGCCAGCGTGCTGGACGCGCTCCTCGCCGTGCAGCGCCAGTCCGCGCCGGACCTTGCGTTCCGCTACTCCTGCCGCGTCGGCATGTGCGGCTCGTGCGCGGTGGTCGTGAACGGCCGCGAACGCCTCGCCTGCGCCGCGCTCGTGCGGACCATCGGGAACGAACTCCGCGTCGAACCGCTCCGCAACCTGCCCGTCGTGCGCGACCTCGCGGCCGACATGACGCCGTTCTTCGATGCGTATCAACGCTCGCTCCCGCACTTCCACCCGCGCGCAGATTTGGAGGACTTCCATCGTCTGCCGCACGACTCCGCGGAGTGGCAGGCGCTCAACCACCAGCCACAGTGCATTGACTGCGGCGCGTGCTGGTCCGCTTGCTCGCTCGTCACGATGAACCCGCGTTACCTCGGGCCCATGGCGCTGAACCGCGCCCTCTCGCTGCTCGTGGACCCGCGCGACGGTGCGAAGCAGGAACGGCTCGCCCGAGTCGCGGGCGAGGACGGCGCGTTCCGCTGCCACACGCTCGGCAACTGCCGCGAGACGTGTCCGCGCGGCATCTCGCCCACGCAGTCCATCGAGCGGCTGAAGCGGCTGGCGCTCGGCGCCCAGGTGCGGCGCTGGCTGGCCAGATTGCTTGGCAAGGCGGCGGCGCAATGACGACCGACCTGCTCATCCTCGGCACCGGCGGCGCGGGGCTGATGGCCGCGCTGCACGCGCGCTGGCTCGACCCGTCGCTCGGCATCCTGCTTGTGAGCAAGGGACTGCTCGGCAAGTCCGGCTGCACGCGCATGGTGCAGGGCGGCTACAACGCCGTCCTCGACGCGCGCGACTCCGTGCAGGCGCACTTCGAGGACACCGTGCGCGGCGGCGGCTTCCTCAACGACCAGGAACTCGCGTGGACGCTTTGCGAGGACGCGCCGCGCGTCGTGCTCGAGCTGGAAAACAAAATCGGCTGCCTCTTCGACCGCGCGCCGGACGGCCGCATCCACCAAAAGGCCTTCGCGGCGCAGACCTTCGACCGCACCGTCCACGTCGGCGACCTGACCGGCATCGAAATCATGGCGCGCCTGCGCGACCAGGTGCTCGCGCTTGGAATCCCGTGTCTTGAAGAAACGCGCGCGCTCGAACTGCTCACCTCCGCCGGCGGGTCGCGCGTCTGTGGCGCGGTGCTGCTCGACCAGCGCAGCGGCGAGTTCATCGCGGTCCGCGCCAGGGCCGTGCTGCTCGCCACCGGCGCCGGGCCGCTCATGTATCAACGCGCCGCGTGCGCGCAGGAAAAGACCTGCGATGGCCTCGCAGCGGCTTTCCGCGCCGGCGCGCACCTGATGGACATGGAGATGGTGCAGTTCCACCCGACCGGGATGGTCGTGCCCGGCTCGCGGCTCAACGGCGCGCTGCTCGAGGAAGGCTTGCGCGGCGCGGGCGCGCATCTCTTCAACGGACGCGGCGAGCGCTTCATGGAGCGCGCGGATCCCGGGCGCAAGGAGCGCAGCACGCGCGACCGCGTGTCGCGCGAGTGCTTCACCGAGATTGCCGAGGGCCGCGGCACGGCGAACGGCGCGGTGTGGATTGACGTGGCGCATCTGGGCGCGGAGTTCGTCGAGACGAACTTCGCCGGGATGCGCGAGCGGTGCCTGCGCCTCGGCGTGGACCTCGCGCGCGAGCGCATCGAGGTCGCGCCGACGGCGCACTTCAACATGGGCGGCGTGCGCATCAACCGCGACGGCTTCACGAACCTCGCCGGACTGTTCGCCGCGGGCGAGGACGCCGCGGGCGTCCACGGCGCGAACCGGCTCGGCGGCAACGGCGTGGCTGAGAGCACGGTGTTCGGCGCGCGCGCGGGCGAAGCCGCGGCGCGGTGGGTGAAAGGTCAAAGCCACGGTGACATCGAAACCGCGCAGGTGGACGTGGCGGTTGCCGCCGCCGGGAAGATCCTCAATCCCCAATCCTCAATCCTCAATCGACAATCCGAAGGCCCCTTCGCGCTTCGCGATGAGCTCGGAAAGTTGATGTGGGAGAAGGCGGGCATCATCCGGAGCGGCGCCGGGTTGCGCGCGGCGCTCGAGGGACTTGCCGCGCTGCGAGCCCGTGTGGAGCAGCTCCGTGTGCCCGGCCCGCGCGCATTCAACCTCGCGTGGCAGCAGGCGCTCGACTTGCACAACCTGCTGACCGCCTCGGAACTGATCGCGCGAAGTGCATTGCTGCGCGAGGAAAGCCGCGGCGCGCACTACCGATCCGACTTCCCGCAATCGAATGACACGGCATGGTTGAAGAACATTGTCCTTTCGGCTGGCGCGGAAGGTCCACAAGTCGAGACAGCGCCGGTAAGGACCAGCAGGCTCGCTCCTCCTTGAAACGTGGAGCTAGCGCGCTGGGCCAACGGAAACCGTCACCGTGATAGGATCGTAGAATATCTTTGTCCCAGCCGGAACGACCGGCATCCCCCGGAGATACCCGGCGGCGATCACTTCATTAAGGTCGTTCGGCACCTTGTTCTTGGCCCGCTGAAATGCGTCGAGGGCGGCTTGAACCGGCGAAACGATGGCTGCCTCCTGCGCGGGGCTGAGTGCCACCCCGGACGCCGCGGCAGACGGCGTGGATGGCTCGGCGGCGGAACCCGGCTGCGCCGCCGCGGCCGGGGCCGCCTGTGACGGTTGGGGTGCGTGCCGGCCCGGTGGTTGGGCCACGACCGGTGGCGGCGTGGAAGTCGCCGGCTTGCCGCAACCGCCAAGGGCGATGCTGGCGGTTGCCACTACCATGGCGAACGAGTTCCTCATGGCGTCATGTCACTGGCCACCTGACACATCGCGGAGCTTCTGCCAGTCCTGCGCGGCAATCTGGACTGCGAACTGCACGTTGAGGAAATTGGGCGGATTGGGACCGATGCCCCATTTCTCAAAAAGCCCGACCTGTTGCAACTTGAAGATCTCCGCATGGCCGTCGGCGAAGTTCAGCGCATAAGCGCCACCGTGCCGGGCTGACGGGATGTCGAGCCACGTCCGGCTGCCGCCCATGTCCACGGCAAACCACGAGTCGTTGATTCCGTTGTCATGTTCGTCAATCAAAACCCAGACATTGGCGGGAGACGTCGCGCTGAAATCCGCCTCACGCCGGAACAGCGCGTACTGGCTGTTCTGGCCCCACGGGCCGGTGCCGGTGCCTCCGACGCGGACTTCGGACACCCAACTGTTCATCGAGTAGCTGCGGTTTCGGGGCTGGGTCGTGGTGGGTTCCGTGCGGCGATCGGCAGGGCACTTGTAGCTCTTCACGTTTCCGACGTGGCGATACAGGAGGCCGTCCTCGAGGCACTTGTTGGTGATCGAGTCGCGGAACGTTGTATAGGGCGGATACGGATTGGCCCGCGTGTCCCTCTGGTCGCCAAGGCTCCAAGCCAGCGTGTTGAGAGTGGAGGCCACCGTGCCGCCGGTCGCGTTGGTCAAGTTGTAATGGCCGTGGACATGCCGCTGGTCGTTGTCGCCGGAATACAACTGCCATGAAACCGCCATCTGCTTCATGTTGTTCAGGCAGGTGATGTTGCCCGCCTTCTGCTTCGCCTTCGCGAGCGCCGGGAGGAGCATCCCGGCCAGAATCGCGATGATGGCGATGACGACGAGCAATTCGATGAGCGTAAAGGCGGAGACGGCGATGGGTCGCCGCGTGGCGCATGACCGCGATGAATGGTTTTTAGCCTGCATAACGACTCAAACTTGGGTCTCCGTGGACTTTGCCGCCGCGGAATGCGTTCGCAAGTCCAAACTTGCGCCTGCGCTGTTTGCAGGAACACTTGAGTCGGAACTTGTCCTCTCCACCCGGCGTGAGCATCGCCGCTGTGTTCATTTGACCAGTCTCTGGTCGCTCCCTAAACTGCGCGCCCTGTTTATGAACGTGTTGATCTGCGACCCGATATCGCCGCGCGGCATCGCGGCTTTCCAGGCCCGGACTGAGTTCAAGGTCACCATCCTCGACAAGCGCCACTCCGAGGCGGAACTCCTCCCGGTCGTGGCGAAAATGGATGCCATCGTCGTCCGCTCCGAGACCAAGATCACCCGCAAGGTCGTCGAGGCGGCCACGCGGTTGCGCGTCGTCGGGCGCGCGGGCGTGGGCGTGGACAACGTGGACGTGGAGGCGGCGACCGAGCGTGGCATCGTGGTGATGAACACGCCGAGCGGCAACACGGTCTCCACCGCGGAACTGACGTTCGCGATGCTCATGTCGCTCGCGCGCAACATCCCGCAGGCGAACGCCTCGATGAAGGCCGGCGAGTGGAACCGCAAGGCCTACTCCGGCGTCGAACTGCACGGGAAGGTCCTCGCCATCCTCGGCATGGGACGCATCGGCACCGAGGTCGCCAAGCGGGCTCAGGCGTTCGGCATGCGCGTGCTCGCGTTCGATCCGTTCCTCTCGCTCGCCCGCGCGAAGGCGCTGCAGGTCGAGCTGTTCGAAAGCCTCGAGGAGGTTTACAAGCTCGCCGACTTCATCACCGTCCACATGCCGCTGACCGACCAGACCAAGGGCATGCTCGACGCGCGCGCCTTCTCGCTCATGAAGCGCGGCGTGAAGATTCTCAACTGCGCCCGCGGCGGGATCGTCAACGAGCGCGACCTGCTCGTCGCGATGGACATCAACCACGTCGCCGGCGCCGCGCTGGATGTTTACGAGGTGGAGCCGCTGCCCGCGGGTTCGCCGCTGCGGGCGCATCCAAACGTCGTCATGACGCCCCACCTCGGCGCGAGCACGGACGAGGCGCAGGAAAACGTCGGCATCGAGGTCGCCGAGGCGATCACCGATTACCTCGCCAACGGCGCGATCCGGAACGCGGTCAACATGCCAAACCTCGACGCGAAGACTTACGCTCACGTGAAACCCTATCTCGGCCTCGGCGAGAAACTCGGCCGCCTGCTCGGCCAGACGGCGCCCAACCGCTGCGACCGCATCGTGATCACCTACGGCGGCAAGGCAACGGAGGTGCCGGCCGACCCGATCTCGCGCTATGTCCTCAAAGGATTCCTCGAGCACGCGGGCGGCAAGGACGTCAACCAGGTCAACGTGCGCTCGCTCGCCACATCGCTCGGCCTGCTCGTCGAGGAAATCAAGTCCAACGAGGAATCGGATTACAACGAGTGGCTGCACGTGGCGGTCTTCGCGGGCGAACAGCGCTTCTCCGCGGGCGGCACGATCATCGGCTCGCGGCACCTGCCGCGCATCGTGCGGTTCAACAAGCAACCCGTCGAAATCGTCCCCGAGGGCGTCCTCTTCATCGTCTCCAACAAGGACCGGCCCGGCATCGTCGGCTTCATCGGCTCGCTCATGGCCAAATACAAGGTGAACATCGCCAACATGAGCCTCAACCGCGACACCGCCGGCGGGCAGGCGCTCACCGTGCTGAACCTGGACAGCCTGCCTCCCGCGGAACTCGTCGAGGAAGTCCGCAAGGACCCCGACATCACAAACGTTCGGGTTGTGAAACTGTAGCACAGCGCTACGCTCCGCGGTTGAAACATGAGCCCGACGAAACTTCTGGCCGCCGCGGCGATCCTCGCAGCCGCCGTGTCCACGGGCGCGGAGCCGCAAGCCAAGCCCGCGGAACCGAAGTCCAAACCCGTCTCGACCCTCGATCTGTTCCCCGACAAAGTCCTGGCCCGCTCGACCAACATCACCATCAAGGCGAGCAAGGTGGAGGAGGAATTCGCCGCGATGCGCTCGGCGATGGCGGCGCAGGGCAAGGTCATCCGCGAGGCCGAGCGCCTCACCTACGAGAAGCGCATCCTCGAGCACTTCATCGTCACCGAACTGCTGCTCATCAAGGCCGACGACGCGGACCGCGCGAAGGCCGGCGAGAAAGTCACGGCATTCCTCGATGAGATGCGCAAGCGCGTCGGCTCCGAGGAGGCGCTGCGGCGGCAGGTCGAGTCCACCGGCGCGATCTACGAAGTCTACAAGGGCAGGCTCCTCGAGACCGCCATCGCCAAGCAGGTGCTCACGCGCGACATCAAGGACAAGATTCAAATCACCACCGGGGCCGCGCAGAAATTCTACGACGACAACCCGTCGCGATTTGAAACGCCCGAGATGGTCCGCGCCAGCCACATCCTCATCAGCACCCGTGACCCCCAGAGCCAGCTCGACTTGAACGAGGCAAAGCGGGCGGAAAAGCGGCGCGTCGCCGAGGGATTGCTCGAGCGCGCACGCAAGGGCGAGGACTTCGCGAAACTGGTGAAGGACTTCAGCGACGACGCCCCCTCGAAGGACAAAGGCGGCGAGTATGTGTTTCCGCGCGGGATGATGGCCGCCGAATTCGAGGCCGCGGCGTTCACGCTGGGCGCGAACCAGGTCAGCGACCTCGTCACCACCAAGGTCGGCTTCCACATCATCAAGGTCGCCGAGCGCATCCCGGCCCGGAAAACCGCGTTCGACCGCGTGCAGGAGAACATCCGCGAGTTCCTCAGCCAGCAGGAGGCCGACAAGCAACTGCCCGCCTACGTGGAGAAACTCAAGAAGGCGGCGGGCGTCGAGTATCTGGATGAGCGCCTCAAGCCGTGAGACGGGGCACGACGCCCTGCGGGTGCTTGCGCTGGATTTCGGCGGCGCGGGTGCGGGCGGTTGATCGGACAGCCATTTGCTGGAGTGTGCGGACGGCTCAAAAGCACCGGCAAGCGGAAATGCTTCGGCCGAGAATGTGTTCGTCAACCCGGACGGCACCGCCTAAACAAGTCCCGCTTGTGCATTTGCTGTTCCTCAAGCCCAAACACATCGGTGACGCGCTACTGCTCACGCCCACACTGATGGCGGTGAGGGAGCGTTATCCTGCCGCGATGATTTGGGTGCTGGTGCGGCGCGGCACGGAATCCATCCTGGCGGGGTGTCCGGCCATCGATCGCATCGTGACCACGGCGGCACCGGAGGCAAAAAGACGCGGGCTGTCGGCGCTGCGGGACGATGTCAAGCTGGTGAGGGAGTTGCGGCGGCAACACTTTGATTATGCGTTTGAGTTTAGCGACAGCGATCGAGGGCGTTGGCTGGCGTGGTTGAGCGGGGCACGAGAACGCGTCGCCACCCGATTCTACGCAAGGATAAGCTGGCTCGCACGCCGGGCGATCACCCGTTTCTCAGACACTGACTGGCTGCAAGGCCACCGGGTGGAGAAGGATTTTACGCTGGTGCACGAGACGATCTCGTTGGGATCGCCGGTGCCGCCTTTGGCCTTCAGCCGGGAGCGGAGGGCGGAGTGGTCGCCAGCCGCCACGCCGGACGAGTTTGTGGTGCTGCATCCCGGGACGCGCTGGCAGCGCAAGCGGTGGCCGTTCGAGCGATGGGTTGAGTTGGGGCGGATGCTTCAGGCCCGGAACTTGAAGCTGGTGCTCAGCTCGGGGCCCGATGCGGAAGAACGCGAGGGGGCGCGGCGCTTGCAACAGGAACTGGGTCCCAGTGTGTTGAACACGGATGGGCAGACCACTTGGGCGCAACTGGCCGGGTTGCTGGGAAAAGCGCGTCTGTTCGTGGGCGTGGACACGGCGGCGATGCATCTGGCGGCAGCATGTCAGTGTCCAACGGTGGCGCTGTTCGGGCCGTCTGTGCTGCATTTTTGGCGGCCGTGGCGCGTGGCGCATCGGGTGGTGATGCCGGAGAGCGCGAACGAGGCCCAAGAAACGCCTGACTTTCTGAGCCGCGTGCCGAGTTTGAGCACCGATGGGGTGCCGACCGCAAAGGTTTACGCCGCGTGTCTGGAAATGCTGGCGTCGACGAGGAGTGAGGCCGCGATCCGATGATGCGATTCCTAAGCCTCAATTTCGGCGGAGCCCAGTGCGCGAGTTCGTGGTATCGCATCCACGCCTTCAAACCCACGCTGCAGGCCATGGGCTTGGCAGTGGAATGTGAGGAGGCAAACCAGTTCGAGCGATGGGACGATCTGGCGAAATACGATGGCGTCATCGTGCAAAAGAAACTGTTCAACGTATCGCGAGTGCGTGCGATCCGGCGGCAGGCGCGACGCCTCATCTATGATGTGGATGACGCCATCTGGCTTCCGCATCAACGCCGCCACCACTGGTTCACCCGCTGGCGGACGAACCGCCGTTTGAAGCACATCGTTTCAGCGGCGGACCTGTGCCTTACGGCCAATGAGGTGCTGGCTCAACATCTGCGCCCTTGGTCGAGGCGGCTCGAAATTTTCCCCATGGCCTTGGATGGACAATTGTGGCAGCCGCGCCAGCGGCCGGCGGATGACTTGGTGCGCCTCGGCTGGTCCGGGGCACCTGCGAACCTACGCTATCTCGAAGCGATTGAACCTGCGTTGGCGAAGTTGATGGAGCGGCATTCCCAAGCCCGGCTCGTGGTGCTCTGCGGTGAACGCCCGCGTTTCGCGCGGTTGGAGTTCGAGCATGTGCCGTGGCAGCCAGGTGCGGAGCAGGGCGCGGTCGCTGGTTTTGATATTGGCCTCCTGCCGTTGGAAGATTCTCCATTCGCCGCTGGCAAATCACCCATCAAGGGGCTGCAATATCTTGCCTGCGGCCTGCCTGTCGTGGCGACTCCGTTGGAGGCTACTCGAGGACTATTCGCCGGGAGTTCCGCTGCGGCCTTTGCCACGCGACAGGACGAGTGGGTGATGGAACTCAGTGCGCTGTTGAGCGATGCCGAACTGCGCAAGCAACGGGGCCATGCGGGACGCGCGCATTTCGAGGCTCGGTATGATCTAGCGCGGCAGGCACACGTGCTCCACCGCTTGATGACCACGTTGCCGGCGGCTCTTGAACCAAGCGCATGATCCAGCGTTACCCCCGCCTTGGACGCAATGCTCCGGCCACTGCGCCGCTACCAGTGGAATGGTTCGGGGAAAACCGCCGGCACGCGTTTTTGTTTCCAGCCTCCAGACCAGCATTGCGGCGCAGGGGGCAATTGTAGTCAATTTGCGCCGGATTTTATCGGATGAAGACGCACTCCTCGCCGCTATCGCAATGGCCGCTGCACAAGCGGATCTTGTTACCATTCCAATCCCGCCTCCGCCGCGCGCATCGCTTGTTCCGTTCGTTCCCAGCCTGCCCTTACCAGAACTTTCTGGATGTGGGCGCTTACGAAGGCGAATTCACGGATAGCTTGCTGGCTTACTTCGCCCCCCAGCACATCTGGCTCGTGGAGGCGGATCCTGATCAAGCTGCGGCGTTGCAGAAAAAGTTCGCGGCTCAACCGTGTTGCCACGTCATCGCGGCGGCGGTGGCGGACCGGTCCGGCACGGCGGAGTTCCGCGTGAACGAACACCGGCCTTCGAGTTCGATCGTGCCCATCGCCGCGCAGACGGAGGGAATTTCCAAAAAATCCATGGCTGAATCGCGCACGGTGCGCGTGCCGGCCCTGTCACTGGATGACCTGTTCCAACAGCACCAGTTGCCGGTGATTGACCTGATGAAGGTGGACATCCAAGGCGCGGAGCGGCTGTTGATCGCCGGCGGCCAGCGGGCACTGACACAGGTGCGACAGATCTTCGTCGAGGTGTGGTTCGAGGAATGTTATCGCGGCGCGGCGCTCTTCCCCGAGCTGCACAATCTGCTCACGCCGCTGGGTTTCAAACTCCGCTCCTTCCACGAGTTCCGCAAAGGGCCGGACGGAAACTTGGTCTACACGAACGCCCTCTACGTGCAGCCGGGCTTACTGGCGCGCGGCTGAACGGTCGGCAGCACGGGCTTGCTCGCACTCCCACTCGTAGTAGGCGATGGGGTCGGTGAAGCGCCACTCGGGATCGTGCTTGAGGCGGCCGCGAATGAGATGCTTCATCGTGCGGGTCAGCCGGGGCAGTCCCAATGCGCGTGCAAGTTTCTTGCGCGCGAGGCTGGAGTTGGATGGCACCTTGAGCCGCTGCGCCGCGATGGCCGCCCGCACGGATTCCTGCACCATCGCGGGCTGCTCGGCCAAGGCCCGTTTCCACTCGGCCAGTTCCGGAGCCATGTCCACGCCTGCGGCCATCGGGCCGAGCAAAGCGCCGAAACATTCCACGAAATATTTGGTCCAGTTGAGTTCGTGGCGCATGAGCCGCCCCCCCACCTTCCCGCGCAGCCGTTGGAAGTCGTTGAATATAGAGCCGGGCACGTTCACACATTTCACCGGCACATGGTCGTAGGTGTCCCCCTGTCCGCCGGGTAGTTGCTTGAGGAACTGCTGTCCGGTTGAGCCCTTGTGGGTAACGCTGCGCCCGTTGCTGTGCTTGCTGGAAACATACAAAACCAGTGACGACTGGATCACGCACACGCGGTCTGTCTCGTTGAGCAGCAGGAGGCCAAGCACAACATCCGGCGACACGGGGTGGAACAGGCGCCCCATTGGCCCGGTCTTGATCCGATCGAGCACGGAGCGGCGCAGGCACGCAAGTTGTGGCAGAGGTAGCGTGTTTTTGTAGCTTTGCCGCAGGTCTCCCAGGAAGCCAGCGAGCAAGGCATCCGAGCTGACCATCGCCACGGAGCCGTCGCCTTTGCCACGGCGGATCCGTGCCGGGACCAGTTCGTCGTCGAAGCTGTCGCTCGTCCATCGCAGCACCTCGGGTTGGAAGCGATCGATGTGCCCCAGCAGTTGCGCGAGGGCCGTGCATTTTAGCATCTGCTTGTCTTCAAGGATGAGCAGGTATTCCCCGGTCGCTTCGGCGGCTCCGCGCTCCCAGTTGTCCTGCATGTTCAGGCCGCCGGTGCGGACATAGCGGAGCCGGGGATCGCCAAAGGTTTGCACCGCAAGGCGTGTGGCATCTCCGTCATCGTTGTCGGTGGCGATCAGTTCAAAGTCTGCAAACGTCTGGGCCAGCACGCTGCGGATGGCGTGACCGACCAGAAAGCTGCGGCCTTTGGTCGGCAGCACGATGCTGAAGCGAGGGGTGCGCATGGTCGCTACTTCATGCCCGGCGCAGCCACGCGCTCGGCCAATGGGTGATGTTCCGTGATAGGCTGCTCTCGTTGAAGGGCCAGGCTGGCTGTTCCAGCACGAATTCAGGATGGTGCCGGGCAAACTCTTGGGCCGCTGCCGCCGGGTTGTTGAAGTCCCAGTCGGCTTGACCCCGAGGCACATCGGTCAAGTCTTTCATGATGCCGTCGGTCGCCACGATGTAGGAGCCTGGCCCGACCAGTCTGTGATACGCTTCCAACTCGTCCAGCACATGTTGCCGGGTGTGGTTCGAATCCAAAAGCACGAGCACGCGTTCCCCCGGGCGAATGTGCGACTTGGCCGTGGCCACAATTTCCGGCGCCGTCGAACTCCCTTCAATCAGCGTGATTAGGGCAGCCAGCTCGTGGGCCTCAATGGCCTGCCGGTTATGGGGACGGATTTCGATGTCGATTCCGATCACCCGCCCATGCCCCAAGGCTTTGCAGAGGGACGCGTAGAAGATCAACGAGCCGCCATGCGCGACGCCGGTTTCCAAGATCACATCTGGCTTCACGCGGTGGATTACTTCTTGCGTGCGCACCATGTCCTCCGGCAACTGGATGATGGGCCGACCAAGCCAGGAGAACGTGTAGGGGTAGCGCTGGTTCCAGCCAACTTTCACCCATTGCTCGGCCAGTAGATCGAACGCGCGGTCGGAGTAGAGCGGCAGTTGCTCTCGACTCGTCGCGGTCTCGCAAACGAGGGTTTTCTGCTCGGTGTCGATAGTTAGCTTCATATTCTAGTGGGTCTGGATGTGGCTGGAGTAGCCGCGCGGTCGCAATACGGCCCGAATCTCCCGGACGGAGTTGGAGTTGGCAATGACGATGAGGCCCAGGCACAGCAGGCGTGGGTCCGTGGCGATACAATGGGACATGGCATCATTTCCAACTCACCTCTACCAGCCGACGCAGTCCGGCTTCAAGCGCCACCTGCGGCCGCCAGCCCAGCGCGTGCAAGCGTCCGGCATCGGCCACGACGTAATCCAGCGAATTCGCTGGGGCGTTGGTGGGCGGCTGAACCAAGTCTGCCCGGCCGAGCAAATGCCCGAGCTTTTGCGCCACCGTGTCCACCGTTACCCCCACGCCAGTGCCCACGTTGATCGCGCCGCAGTAACGCCGCTCCAGCACCGTTAGCAACGCTGTCGCCACGTCGTCCACATGGATGTAATCCTTCGTGCTGTGCGGTGTTTTCAACTGGACCGGTTCCCCCCGTCGAAGTTTGGCGATCAGCGAGCTGGCCAAGCGGGCCGGATGTTCTCCCGCGCCGTAGGGATAAAAAATTCTCGCCCACGCAAGCCCGAGGTCAGCCAACCGCGCATCCTGCCGCCAGGCCGCCAACTGCACGTGTAGCTCGCACTTGCTGCGCGCATAACCCGACAGCGGCTGCAGCGGCGTTGTGTCTTCCCTCAACCGCTGGCCGGTAATCTGATACTCAATCCCGGTTCCCAACACCGTGATATGGCGCACCCCGAGGGCGGGTAGCTCATTGAGAAAAGCCAGGCTCCAGCGCACCCAGTCGGCATTCTCGGGTGATTCCAAATAAAGCCCCGGGGTGGCGATCCATGCGGCATGCACGCAGGCATCGGGAGCAAAGTTACGGATGGCCGTCCAAGGCGGTTGCTCCACCGAGCCGAGCAACTGTTCCGCCGCGCTCCCCTGACGTGGGAACCGGGTCAGCACGGCCACCGAGTGGCCAGCAGCCGTGGCGGCCCGCACACAGGCCGACCCGAGAAATCCGCTTCCGCCAGTGACAATAATCCGCATGGCGCTTCAACGCAGGTCCGCCAACAGGGGCAGACCACGATCACGCTCCGACAGGTAGGCTGCGGCCACGGGCCAAGCGATACCGGCTGCCGGATCATTCCACCGCACCCCGCAGCCGCTCGCCGGGTGATACTCGCCGGCAATCTGGTAGAAGACCTCCGTGTCGTCCGCAAGGGTCTGAAAGCCGTGCGCGCAGCCTTTGGGGATGTAGAGCGCGCGGCCGTTGTCCGGGGTCAGTTCCACGCCCACCCATTGCCGGAATGTCGCCGAGCCCGGGCGCACGTCTAGCGCCACGTCGAACATCGCGCCGCGCACGCAGCGCACCAGCTTGGCCTCCTCGTGCGGCGCGGCCTGCCAGTGCATGCCGCGCAGCGTCCCACGCTGTCGGTTGAAGGAGGCGCTGCATTGCGAGAGGTCCGGGTTTAGGCCGCGCTTTCGGAACTCCTCGGCGCACCACGTTCGCGCGAACCAGCCTCGGTCGTCTTCATGGCGTTCCATGTCCACAATCCAGACGCCCGCGATTTTTGTCGGCGTGAACTTCATGCCGCACTCCGCGCTTGAACCACGAATAGACACGAAGGAACTCGAATTTCGAAAGCCCCCTCACCCCGGCCCTCTCCCCCAATGGGGGCGAGGGAGAAAAAGCTGGGGACCGCCAGACGAGATAGGAAACGACTCATACCGTCCGCACCTTGGAAATGGGGATGGTGAACTTGCCGCCGCGCTCCCGGTAAGCGCGCTGCTGTTCGAGTATCTCGTCCGCGAAATTCCAAGTGAGCAACAGCGTGTGGTCGGGTTGACGCTTGGCCAATTCCTCCGGACCGACAATCGGTAGATGTGTGCCGGGCGTGAGGCGGCCCTGCTTGTGCGTGCTGCGGTCGGCCACGAAATCCAGCGTCTCGCGGCCCAGCCCGCAGTAGTTCAGGAGCGTGCTGCCCTTCGCCGAAGCGCCATAGGCCGCGAGGGTCTGGCCCTGTCGCTTCAGTTCGGAGAGCTTCGCGATCAAGTCCTCGCGCAGTCGGCGGACTTGCTCGGCGAAGCCGCGATAGAACGCCGGCTGGTCTACGCCCTTCGCGCGCTCCTCCGCCAGCAGCGCGGCCACGCTGGGCCGCACCGGCTGCGCGCCCGCATGCCCGGCGAAGAGCCGCAGCGAGCCGCCATGAATGGGCAAACGCTCGACATGGAAAATCTCCAGCCCGTGCCGACGGAAGAGCGGCATCAGCGGCGTAAGCGTGAAGTAGAAGACGTGCTCGTGGTAGATCGTGTCGAACTCCGTCTTCTCGACCAACTCGACGCCGTAGGGAAACTCCAGCACCACGCGTCCGCCGGGCGCGAGCAGCTCGTGCAAGCCGGCTGTGAAGTCGTTGATGCCCGGCGCGTGGGCGAAGACGTTGTTGCCGAGAATCAGGTCCGCCTGCCGCCGCTCCGTGCCCAGCCGTTGCGCCAGCTTCAGGCCGAAGAACTCGGTCCATGTCTCGATGCCTTTTTCGCGCGCAACTTTCGCGATGTTCGCCGCCGGTTCGATGCCCAGGCACGGCACGCCCGCACGCGAGAAGTTCTGGAGAAGGTAGCCGTCGTTACTTGCCACCTCGACCACGAAGCTGTCCGGCCCAAGCTGGAACTCGGCGAGGTAGCGCTCCGCCGCCGTTCGCGCATGGCGGAGCATCGTGTCAGAGAACGAGGAGAAATAGAGATACTCGGTGAACATTTCGACCGGCGGCACGAGGTCGGTGATCTGGAGCAGCCAGCAATCCGGGCAGATGAACACGCGCAGCGGGAAGCGAGGCTCCGGCTTGCCGAGGTCCTCCGGGCGCAGGAGGTTGTTCGCCAGCGGCTGCAGGCCGAGGTCGAGCACGAGTTCGCCGCGGGTTGAGCCGCAGGCACGGCATGTGAAGGCGGTCATTAAATCCATTTTAGCTCTTCGTTAAGGCGGGAGGCAGCGACATGCGCTCGCAGGGTATGGAGGCGAATGAGGGATGATTGACGGAAGTCAGAGTCGCTAAAACCCATGGCTTCCAGTCCAATTTTGAGCCCAACAACGGCTGACGCCAAGGTGAACTTAGGCTGATGAGCGGGTGCCAACGAACGAAACTTCGCAAAAGCAACCCTGTAACTCCGACGATCCGGCACCGCCGTAGCGTTCACCAAGACAGCCACATCCGAGAAGGCTCCCGCAACTGCATCTGCCAGATCTTTGACTTGGTAGTTCCATTCATCTGAGCCGACGTTCACCACAACAGCAGGCCCGCCGTTGTCTGATTTTCGGTTGACCGCCCACTCAATGGCCCTGGCCATATCCTCCACATGAATGAGTGGTCGCCATGGCGTGCCATCGCTCAGAATGTTGATCTTCTTCGTGGCAATGGCCGAAGCAACGAAGTCATTGAGGACTAGGTCGAGCCGAAGGCGATCACTCCAACCGCAGGCAGTTGCAAAGCGCAAGCAGCTGACATTGAAAGTAGAGTCTGCCAGTGGAATGAGGTCGCACTCTGTCGACACCTTGCTGCGTGCGTAAGCGGTAAGGGGGTCGAGCGGGGAGCTCTCTGTGCGAGCACCATCTGCGGCAAAGCCGTAAACACTGCAACTGGACGCGAAGACGAAAGACTCGACGCCTGCCGCCTTGGCCGCCTTGGCCAGACGAATTCCAGCAAGATGATTGATGTGCTCTGTTACGGCTCCGAACTGGTTCCCCATCGGATCGTTTGATATGGCAGCCAGATTGACCACCGCTTGCACGCCCTCGAGGATTTCGGCGGGAAATGTGCGAAGATCGCCGAAAATCTGGCGATCCAAGCGGCATTCAGGGAGGAATGAGGCCCCGGTTAGACTATGAGCGAAATAGCCGGTGTCGAAGCCTATCAGCTCGGCAGCCGGCCAGACTTTCCTCAAATGGCGGACCACCACAGGCCCGATGTAACCAAGGTTACCAGTAATCAAAATGCGCATATTTAGTGAGTTTTTGTGATATCTAGGCGTGTCTTGAAGCCGGTGTGGCCGGTGACGAACACCCGCCGGTCGGCGTAGTGGTTGAGGAACGGGGCACTCACCAGACTTTCCATGGAGCCTGACCGGCGTTGAACATTTTGTCGAGCATCTGCTGCTCGCGGTAGGTGTCCATGCACTGCCAAAAGCCCTGATGCTGATAGGCCTGCAAGTTGCCCTCGCGCGCCAGTCGTTCCAAGGGAGCGCGTTCGAACACGCAGGCGTCGTTGTCCAAATATTCGCCTACGCGGCGGTTAAGCACAAAGAAACCGCCGTTGATGAAGGCGCTTTCCTGCTCCGGCTTCTCATTGAAGCCAGTGATGGTGTGCCCGTCCATCGCCAGTTCACCGAAGCGGCCCGAGGGTCGAACCGCCGTGACAGTAGCCAGTTTTCCGTGCTGCTGGTGGAAGCGGATGGAAGCGCTGATGTCGCTGTCCGTCAGGCCGTCGCCATAGGTAAGTAGGAAGGTGTCGTCCGGGACATGGTCGATCGCTCGGCGCAGGCGGCCGCCGGTCTGTGTCTCCGCGCCGGTGTCGAGCAAGGTGACCGTCCAGTCCTCCTCGTCGTGCGTGTTGTGATAGGTGATCTGCGGGTTGCGGCCGAGCTTGAGCGTCACGTCGCTGGTGTTCCAATGGTAGTTGCGGAAGTAGTCCTTGATGACCTCGCCCTTGTAGCCAAGGCAGAGGATGAAGTCCCGGTGCCCGTGGTGAGCGTAGAGCTTCATGATGTGCCAGAGGATAGGCCGACCCCCGACGGGCACCATGGGCTTGGGCCGGTATTCGGTTTCCTCACGCAGCCGCGTGCCGAGACCGCCGCACAAAATAACCACTTTCATTCGTCTTCGTTTGCTTGAGGTTGTTTAGATGCATGCCAATCTTATA